>NZ_JMQR01000039.1:0-26844 GCF_000698025.1 Brevundimonas sp. EAKA
CTCCCTCAGAGACCGCACGAGGGGGGCCCGCGGGCGGCTCGGTTTTGTTAAAAGGGCCGGCCGGCCGCCCCGACGCCGCCGCCGGCCGATCCGATGGCCGGCCATGACATGTCGAAGATGGACGGCATGACCATGCCGCCCAACCAGTAGTCCACGTAAGCATCAGGAAGTCTCTCATGAACCGTTCAATCCTCACCAGCCTGGCCGCTCTGGCGGCGCTGGCTCCCGTCTCCCTCGCCCAGGCCCAGAGCCATTCGCACGCGGGCATGTCGGCGCAGGATCACGCCGCCATGCAGGCCCCCGCCAACGGCGTCGTCACCGCGCCCGCGGACAACGCCATGCTAGCGGTCGCGCCGACGACCTTCTCGGCGACGTTCCCGCACGCCATGACCCTGACCTCTCTCAGGCTGACGGGCCCTGACGCCCGGTCCATCGACGTGGCTGTGGTCGACGACGCGGCGCCGGTCACCACGGTCAGCGCGCCCCTCCCCATCCTGGCCCCCGGATCCTATTCCGCCGCCTGGGCCGCGAAGGGCGCCGACGGCCACCAGATGAACGGCCTCGTCCGTTTCATGGTTCACTGAGGGATCGGCCTCCCGCCTCCTGAGGGGCCGAAGCCGGATGTGGAAGGAACGCCGCGCGACCTGCCGCGCGGCGTTTTTCCGTCGTCGATCAGCGGTCGGCTCCCCGGCTGACCCCTCGCGATGGTCTTTCAGCCCTGGGCTCAGTCGGCGCGCCGTGATCGCCGGCCGGCGCGATCCATCCGGCCGGGGGGCGAACTACGCTCCTGAAGGTGGGGCGCCAAGCTCGCCAATGTCCGGGTCACAACGTGGGCGTCGCCGAAACCGCGTCCTACAGCTTGGCCAGCCTCCGGGTCGTACAGAATGGTGAAACAGCCCAGCGCCTTGGCCGGGCGAATGTCCCATTCCAGACTGTCTCCGACGACACAGACCTCGGGCGGATCGACGTTCAAGGCGGCAAACACTCGCCTGAACGCGCCCGGATCGGGCTTGCCAACGCCGACCTCGCCTTCAATCTGGATATGATGGAAACGCGAAGCCAGACCGAAACGCTCGATCTTGGCGCGCTGCAGTGGACCGGCGCCGTTGGTGAGCAGCGCGAGCCGGTATCCAGCGTCCCGCAGTTGGACCAACACGGCCTCCGCCTTGGGTTCGAGCCGCATCTGCCGGTCGCGATGGAGGCTGAAGGCGTCGGCGATGCGCTCTGCGATCTCGGGAGATACCGTTGGACTACTGTCGCGCCGCAAGGCCTCGAAGGCTTTGGCTGCGATGACGCGCCGGGCCTGCTTCGGGTCTGCGCGGCCCACGGCGTGGCTGTCCGGATCGCTCCAGAAGGCCCGCCCCGCCTCCGTCAGGGCGCGCGCTGCAACGTCCGGAGCGAGGTCGCCAAGCTCGGTCTGGTATACCTGACAGACGCTGCGCCACGCCAGATCAGGGCGGCGATAGGCTGAGAGCAGGGTGTCATCCAGATCGATCACGACGGCCCGGATCCGCCGCCCCGCTGTCATTGGACAACACCGGGCCGGTCACCGGCCGGCGCAAGGCACAGGCTGTAGCGAGGCCCTGGCCCCGGCGGGGGCGTCCTGACAACCGACCCGTTGCGTGCCTGTGGGGGCGCCGGCGTCAAGACAAGACCCGCCGCCGCTTCGCTAGAACCACGCCCGAATGCCGACGACCAGCCGGGTGTCTTCCGAGCTTCGCCCGTCAGCTTCCAGGAAGTCCGCCGTATTGCCGAAGCTCTTGGTCCATTCGACGCCGACATAGGGTGCGAATTCCTTGCGGAACTCGTAGCGCAAGCGGGCCCCGATCTGGAGCGTCGACAGGCCGGACCCGATCCGGAGTTCGGGGATGTCCTCCGCCGACAGCACCACCTCGGCCCGGGGCTGCACGATCCAGCGATTGGTGATCCGCTGATCATATTCGGCCTCCGCCCTCGCCGTCAGTTCGCCCTTGTTGGACAGGAAGGCCGCCGCATCGACCTCGAACCAGTAGGGCGCCAGACCCTGAATGCCGACGACCAGATCGGTCCGGTCGCCCTCGGGCCGGTAGGTCTGCCGCAGGCCGGTCTGGAAGTCGAAGAAGGGTCGGAACGCCCGGCTGTAGAGGGCCTGGATCTCGGCCTCCTCGACCTCGCCGTCAAAAGCGCCCTCCCCTTCCGACTTCCACCAGAACCGATTGATGTCGCCGCCGGTCCAGCCCTGGGCGTCCCAGGCGTAGCCTTCCTCGTCGTCGCCAAAGGTCGCTTCGAGCTGGTCGATGATGACCGCCGTCGTGCGGACGTTTCCGTGCTCGACCAACAGCTGGGCGCGGGCCGCCGCCATTTCGGCGGGGTCGAACAGCAGGTCGGCGGCATTGGCCGGCCCGCTTGCCGCGCCCGCCGGAGCGGGGGCTTCCGGTGGACGTCCGGGATTGTTCGCGCTGGTCGGGACGTCGGGCGGCATGGCCATTCCGGACATGTCGTGTCCGGCCGGCATCTGACCCATCGTCGACATGTCGTGCCCCGCCGGCATGGCCGGCGCGGGCGGGGTCTGACCCATGGTCGACATGTCATGGCCGGCATGCGGGGACGCGGCGGCCGGAGCCGGCTGGGTCTGGCCCATAGCCGACATGTCGTGCCCCGCCGGCATGGCCGGCGCGGGCTGGGTCTGACCCATGGTCGACATGTCATGACCGGCATGTCTAGACGCGGCGGCTGGAGCGGGCTGCGTCTGGGGCATCGTAGACATGTCGTGTCCCGCAGGCATGGCCGGCGCAGGCCGGGTCTGGCCCATGGTCGACATGTCGTGCCCCGCCGGCATCGCCCCAGCCTGCAGACGGACGGGCACCGCGCCCGTCGGGCACGTCGGCGCTCCGGCCGTCCCTATCCGGGATGCATCGGCGGTGGAGGAGCCGCGCGCGACGCAACCCTCCGGAAGCGTCTGGCGAACAGGCGCGGGCGTTGCATGCCCGGCGTGGCTCTGCGCCAGCGCAGGCGTTCCCGCCGCCGCGGAGGCCGCGGCGAGGATCAGGGGAAGGACGGCGACCGACGTCTTCACGATGCAGCTCCTTCCATCGGACGGACCGTGACCACATTGAACATCCCGGCATGCATGTGCAGCAATAGGTGACAGTGGAAGGCCCAGTCGCCGGGGTTGTCGGCGGTCAGGTCGAAACTGACCTTGCCGCCCGGCGGAACGTTGACAGTGTGTTTGAGCGGCTGGTGCCCGGCAGGGCCCCCGGTGACCAGTTCGAAGAAATGGCCGTGCAGATGGATCGGGTGCGCCATCATGGAATCGTTGACCAGGGTCACGCGCACCCGCTCGTCCCGCTCGAACCGGATCGGCTCGACCAGCTCGCTGAATTTTCGGCCGTCAAAGCCCCACATGAACCGCTCCATATTGCCGGTCAGATGGATTTCCATCGTCCGGGACGGGGGACGCTGATCCTTGTTGGGCTGGAGCGAGACGAGGTCGGTGTAGACGAGGACGCGATGCGGAACATCCTGAAGCCCGATCGGACGCTCGCCCATGCGGTTGGCCGGCGCCATCGCGATGGCATCGACGCCCACACCGACCGCCATGTCGGGCGGCGCATTCTCGGGATCGCGCATGTTCATTCCGGCCATGGAGCCGTGATCCATTCCAGGCATCGCCCCGGCAGGCTGGGCAGGCACGGCGCCGTGATCCATGCCCGCCATGGCTCCGCCGGAGGCTCCGGTCATGGCCCCGTGGTCCATCCCGGCCATGGCTCCGCCCGGCTGGGCTCCCATGGACCCGTGATCCATTCCGCCCATGCCGCCCATGTCCCCCATGCCCATGTCCTTCATGGTCAGGTTGGGAACCTCCCGCAGCGGCGGAACCTCGGCGGTCATTCCAAGACGCGGCGCCAGGGTCGCCCGCCCCATGCCCGATCGGTCGATGGCTTCGGAGACGATGGTGTAGGCGCGGTCCTCGGTCGGCTGGACGATGACGTCATAGGTCTCGGCCACAGAAATCTGGAACTCGTCGGTCTCGATCGGGCGCACATTCTCGCCGTCGGCCTGAACCACGGTCATCGGCAGTCCGGGAATTCGCACGTTGAAGATCGACATGGCCGAGGCGTTGATGATGCGCAACCGCACCCGCTCGCCGGGCCGGAACAGACCGGTCCAGTTCTCCCGCGGCCCGTGGCCGTTGATCAGATAGGTGTAGGTCGAGCCGTTGACGTCGAGGATGTCGCGCGGATCCATGCGCATCTCGCCCCACATCCGGCGCTCTTCCAGGCTCATCCGGTCGCTGCCGTCCAGCAGGCCGGCCAGGGTGGTGCGCTGGCGGTTGAAGTAACCGGGGCTCTTCTTGAGCTTGTCGAAGATTTCGTGCGGGTGCATGAAGCTCCAGTCCGACAGGACCAGCACATGTTCGCGGTCGTAGGCGACCGGGTCGGCGCCCGCCGGGTCGATGACGATGGGCCCGTAATGGCCGAGCGCCTCCTGCAGTCCTGAGTGGCTGTGGTACCAGAAGGTGCCGGACTGCCGGACCGGGAATTCGTAAACGAAGGTCTCGCGCGGGCGGATGCCGGGGAAGCTGACGCCCGGCACACCGTCCATCTGGAACGGCAGCAGGATGCCGTGCCAGTGGATGGATGTGTCCTCATCAAGCTGGTTCGTCACCGCGAGGCGGACGTTCTGGCCTTCGCGCAAACGGAGCACCGGCGCGGGAAGCACGCCGTTGATCGTTGTGGCCGTGGCGGTGCGCCCGTTCACGGTGAACGGCGACTGACCGATCGTCAGGTCGATGTTCGGGCCGGTGAGGGTCGGCAGGTCCGCCCGCAACCCCGGCGAACCTGTCTGGGCCCAGGCGGGCATCAAGCCCTGCAAGGCGGCGAGACCGCCGCCCGCGACGGCGCCGCGCAGCAGCAGTCGACGATCCAGCTTCATAAGATACTCCTTAAAGTCAGAACCGCGCCTCGGCGAGGCGACGATCTATATGGTTTTACGCAGGCGACCCGGTCGGCCCTCGCGACACGCTGCCGCAGAGCCGACCGCGCCGGCGGCCCTCGCGGCCGCCCGCCGAATTACCGCCGCGCCAGAAGAGCCTTCATCTGGGCGATCTCCTGTTCCTGGGAGCGGACGATTTCCTCGCACAGACCGAGCACTTCCGGATCCGTCAGCGAGGCTTGCTGGCACATCAGGATGGCGCCGGAGTGGTGCGGGATCATCGAACGCAGGAACTCCGTGTCTCCCACCGCCGCCTGGGTCCGCATACCCCAGAAGCTGACCGCAAACACCAGGGCGGCAGCCCCGCCGATCAGCAGATTCGTCCGTTTCGACGGATACATCGACCGCATGAACACCAGCATGAGGATCGCCATAGGCGAGACCATCATGAGGGTCATGTAGACGTTGTTGAGGTTGAAGTAGAAATGATTGAGGGACGCGATCATCGTGTACATCACGAGGTACATGATGATGAAATCCAGGACGAGCTCGATCGCGAACGACCGATAGCTCCCCTTCATGGCGTGCATGGTCTTCATGTTTTCCATCGATTGTTCTTCCTCTACTCGCAAATCTGCAACGGGACTTCTCGCCGACGCCGGATCATCCTGCGCTGGCGGGATGAGCCTCCAGCCAGGCGCGCAGCTCCGCGATGTCCGCGGTCTGCATCTCGATCGTCTTCTGCGCCATGCGCCGGATGTCGGCGTCCTGGCTTTCGCGCAGCACCACCTGGGCCATGTCGAGGGCGCCCTGGTGATGCGCGATCATCTTGCGAGCCCAGGTCTGGTCCGTGTCGACCCCGGTCGCGGCCATCATGGCCTCCATCATTTTCGCTTCGGCCGGCGCGAACGGCGGCTCACCGCCTCCGCCCGGCGCTGCCGCACCGGCTGCGGCCCCCACGTTTGTTTCGAGCCAACGCTGGAGCTCGGCGATGTCCCCGGTCTGCATCTCGACGGTCTTCTGCGCCATCCGGCGAATGTCGGCATCCCGCGTGTCGCGCAGCACGATCTGGGACATATCGAGGGCGCCTTGGTGATGGGGGATCATCTTGCGGGCCCATGCCTCTCCGGCGCTGGCTCCCGTCGCCGACCTCATGGCCTCGTGCATCCTCGCCTCGGCGGCGGAGAAGGGCGTCTGCGCCATCGCCATGGGCTCCGGAGTCTGCGCCGACTCGTCGGCCTTGGAGGCCGCCGGCGGCTCGGCGGCCGGGCTGCACGCCGCCACGAGGAGAGCGGAACAGCCGGCGAGCAGAACGGACGAGCGTGTGAAGGTCAGGTTGAACATCGGGTGTCTCCGGCGTGGGGCGGCGCCGGCGAATCGGCCGGCGGCTAGTTGACGAAAGCGCCGCGGGGCGGCGGCGGGACGCGGACTTGAACCGGGATCTCGGCGCCGTTGCGCAACCGGACATGAACGCCAGTTAAATCCGGGTCCTCCGACACGGTTCCGCCTTGATCAAATATACCCGAACGCTGTTGGATCAGGCGAGGGATCGGCTGCCGGAGTGCGTAATGGCGCAAACGCCGGTCGTCGCCTTCTCCTGGCCCCGGTCCCCCATGCCGCCCCCGTTAAAGTCTGACCGCACGAAGCCGCAGCGCATTGCCGATGACGCTCACGGAGGACAGGGCCATCGCCAACGCCGCCAGAGCCGGCGACAGCAGGAGGCCGAAGACCGGGTACAGCAGCCCCGCCGCGACCGGGATGCCCAGGGCGTTGTACCCGAAGGCGAAGACGAGATTCTGGCGAATGTTGCTCATCACCGCCTTCGACAGCTTGCGGGCCCGGACGATGCCCTGGAGGTCGCCCCCCAGCAGGGTGACGCCGGCGCTCTCGATCGCCACGTCGGAACCTGCGCCCATGGCCACACCAACATCGGCGGCGGCCAGGGCCGGGGCATCGTTGACCCCGTCGCCAGCCATGGCGACGATCCGGCCCTCGGCGCGCAGCCGCTCGACGACCGCCGCCTTGTCCTGCGGCAGGACCTCGGCCTGGACGTCGTCTATGCCGAGCCGGCGCGCCACCGCCTCGGCCGTGGTCCGGTTATCCCCGGTCATCATCACCAGGCGCAGGCCCGCGGCCTTCAGATCGCGAATGGCCCCGGCGGTCGTCGCCTTGACCGGGTCGGCGATGCCGAGGACGCCGGCCGCGGCCCCGTCCACGGCCACGAAGATCGCGGTGGCGCCGTCCTGGCGTAGCGCCTCGGCCTCGGCCTCGAGGGCGGCGACATCGACGCCGATCTCGCCGAGGTAGCGGCCGTTGCCGAGCGCCACGCGGCGGCCGTCGACCACCCCGGTGACGCCACGCCCGACCGGGCTGTCGAACTCCGAGGCCTCCGACAGCGCGAGCTTGCGATCCGTCGCGGCGCGGACGACGGCGTCGGCCAGCGGATGTTCGCTGGCCCGCTCCAGACTGGCGGAGAGTCTCAGAAGCTCGGTCTCGTCGAACCCGGCGGCGGGCCGGATGGCCGTCACCGACGGTCGCCCCTCCGTCAGGGTACCGGTCTTGTCGAGCACCAAGGTGTCGACCTTTTCGAAACGCTCCAGCGCCTCGGCGTTCTTGATCAGCACCCCGGCGTGGGCGCCGCGCCCCACCCCGACCATGATCGAGATCGGCGTGGCCAGGCCCAGGGCGCAGGGACAGGCGATGATCAGCACCGACACCGCGGCGACGAGGGCGTAGGACAGGCGCGGCTCCGGACCGATCAGGCCCCAGACGACGGCGGCGAGAACCGCGATGGCGATCACGGCCGGCACGAACCAGCCGGACACCTTGTCGGCCAGCCGCTGGATCGGCGCGCGGCTGCGCTGGGCCTGGGCCACCATCTGGACGATCTGCGCCAGAAGGGTGTCGGCGCCCACCTTGTCGGCCCGCATCACGAACGAGCCGGTCTTGTTGAGCGATCCGGCGACGACCTTGTCGCCGACGTCCTTGGTCACCGGCATGGATTCACCCGTGACGAGGGACTCGTCGATGGTCACCCGACCGTCCAGAATCTCGCCATCGACCGCCACCTTCTCGCCGGGGCGGACGCGCAGCCGGTCTCCGACGGCGACCATGTCGAGCGTGACGTCCTCGTCGCCGCCGTCGTCACGGAGCCGCCGCGCGGTCTTGGGCGCCAAATCAAGCAGCGCCCGGATGGCGCCGGACGTCTGTTCGCGGGCGCGCAGCTCAAGAATCTGGCCCACCAGAACCAGGACGGTGATGATGGCCGCTGCCTCGAAATAGACCGGCGCGCTGCCGTCCATCCGGCGGACCGCCGCCGGGAACAGAGCCGGCGCCAGCACCGCGACCACGCTGTAGATCCAGGCCGCGCCGACGCCGATGGCGATCAGGGTGAACATGTTGAGGCTGCGGTTGCGGAGGGAAGCCCAGCCCCGCTGGAAGAACGGCCAGCCGGCCCACAGCACCACGGGCGTCGCCAGCGCGAACTGGATCCAGTTGGAGGTTTGGCCCGAAATCCGCATCGCCAGTCCGGTCAGATGGCCGCCCATCTCGAGCGCGAAGACGGGCAGGGTCAGGACCGCGGCAACCCAGAGGCGGCGGGTGAAGTCGATCAGTTCGTGATTGACCGGCGCCTCGGCGGTGACGGTCTCCGGCTCCAGCGCCATGCCGCAGATCGGGCAGGAGCCCGGGCCCTCCTGGCGCACCTCCGGATGCATCGGGCAGGTGTAGATGGCGCCCGGGATGACAGGCGCCGGTTGCCGGGCCTCGCCGAGATAGCGGTCCGGATCGGCGATGAATTTGGTCCGGCAGCCCGCCGAACAGAAGAAATAGTGCTGGCCGTCGTGGACGGCCCGATGCGCCGCGGTCGCGGGATCGACGGTCATGCCGCAGACCGGATCGACCGCCTTCGCGCCGCCGTCGGCCGATTTGGCCGAACAGCAGCTGTGACCGGCCGGATGCGAATGGGAGGGCATGGACATGGCGGGCTCCTTGAAACAGCTGGACGCCAGATATACCCTATGGGGGTATCGCGCAAGGCGCTGTCCTGGGGTAGGGTCGAACGGTCAGAACGAGGAATTGGATGCAGACGGAAACCAAACCCAAGGTGTTGAACCGCCTGAACCGGATCGAGGGCCAGGTTCGCGGCATCGCCCGGATGGTCGAGGAGGACCGCTACTGCGTGGAGGTCCTCACCCAGCTCCAGGCCGTGCGGGCCGCCCTGCTGCGCGTCGAGAGGGAGGTGCTGAAAGACCACCTCGACCATTGCGTCATGGGGGCGATGACCGGCGACGATCTCTCCGATCGCAAGGCCAAGGCCACAGAACTGATCAACCTTCTCGGACGCGCATCGCGCTAGCGCAGGATATTTCCCTAGACGGCCTGTCGGATTGGTTCGGCGAGCGTCCTAAAATATCCTCTCGGGTAGTAGGGCCGATCGGACACGCCGATCTGGCCTGTCCGGGGGCGTGTGGGCCCCGGACCGGAACTTGCCCAAGAGATGATCCCACAGGCTGGTGAACAGGCCGAAAAACCCACGGAGAATCACGGGCGCATAGCGAAGACGTGGAGCCTGCATCTGCGCCTAGGCCAGGACCTTGAGGCGCCGACCGACCAGGCCCCACGGGCGACGGCTCCGGGCGCCGGGTCCTCAGACGGCTTGAGAAGCACCCCTTCAAGGCGTGGATCCAGCTTATACGCCTTGACGCCGAGCCGTTCTCTGAAGCCCGCCACGATGCGGTCCGGCTGGGCCTCAGGGCTCGACAGGGCCGTCAGGGAGGGCGGAATGACGAGGCGAGGGCCGGCCCGATCAGCGCCAGAAGGCCCGATGACGATCGCCTGACGGCTCGGGGCGCGACGGTCGTCCAGAACCACGCGGGCCGAGCCCGCGCGAGCCACGGTCAGCTGGATTGCGACATGGGCGTGGGCGACGTGGTCTTCGTGCGGGCCCGCATGGGCGGCCGATCCATCGCCCATGGAGAAAACCGCGCTCGATGAGATCCAGGCCATCGTTCACCATGGCCGCGCCGGTCTGTGGGCTGAGCCGGTGGCGCGCGTCATCGCGCCTTCCGATGAAAACCTGCAAGCCGATCGCCATGAGCCCGCGAGCGGCGCAGGATCAGATCATGGCCTTTTCTCCAGCGCGGCAGGCCTGATCCCCAGATGCGACAGAATGAGGGATGGAGGCGACCGATGCGTAGACCAATTAAGCGGTCCGTCCTGTGCCGCCTGCCTTTGGGGGGCCATCGTTCATGACGTCCGTTTCTCCGACTCACGAAGGCTACCCGGCTGATCTGATGGCCCTGACCAGCCTGCGGGCCTTCCTGGCCATGGGCGTGGTGCTGTTCCACTACCAGCTTCAGTGGGATCCGGCCCTGGGCTACAGCCCGATCATCGAGCGAAGCCGGCTGGGGGTCGACGCCTTCTTCATGCTGTCGGGCTTCATTCTGGCCCACGTCTACGGCCCCGCTTTCGCCGCAGGAACGTTCAGCTACAGGCGCTTCCTCGTGGCCCGCTTGGCTCGGCTCTATCCCCTCCATCTGGCGATTTTAGGCGGTGTTCTGATCATGGTGCTCGGAGCTTCAATCTCTGGCGTTCCGTTCGATCTCTCGACCTACACGACAGAGGGCTTCTTCAAGACCCTGTTCCTGGTACAGGCGTGGTTTCCAAGCGAAATCGGATACAATTGGAGCGGCCCGTCCTGGTCGCTCTCGGCGGAATGGTTCGCCTATCTGCTGTTCCCGGCCTACGCCCTTCTCTCCATCCGGATGAGACATCGTCCTTGGTTCCTGCTCGGCTTGGGCATCGTCAGCTATGTTGTCATCGACGCGGCCTACGTCTCAACCTTCGGCAAGGTTCTGCCTCGGGCCGAGGACGACATGGGCATCTTGCGCATAGCGCCGGCCTTTCTGATCGGCATGGCGCTCTACGGCTTGGGCCATCGCTGGCGCTGGAGCCGGCCCGTCGCCATCGCCGCCGCCCTGGCTGCTACCCTCGTGTTGCTCGGCGCTATGCAGCTGTCGTTGGACGACCGGATCATCGTCGCCCTCTCAGCCCCCGTTATCCTGACCTGGTCCCTGCTCGCACGCGCGGACTGCGAGGGGCCTCTCGCCGCCCCTGCGCTGGTTTTCGCCGGTGAAGCCTCCTTCGCCCTCTATCTCGTGCACATGCCCGTCCTCGTCGCCTTCAAGGGCGTGGTCGCCGAACTGCGCGGCATCGACAGCGCCTTCCGCATCACGCCAGTCGAACTGGCAGGGTTGTTCGTCGTCACGGCGCTGATCGCGGCGGCCCTGCATCTGCTCGTTGAGAAACCTGGGCGAACCTGGATCCGACGCCGGTTCGAAAGCCGGCGAGCCCGGCCCGCAGCGCCGGCCTGACCCCGGGCCACGAGACTTGGGTACTGCCTCGGCGTCGGTCAATCCCGACCGGTCGGCGCCGCACTGGCGCCGCAGCGACCCGCAGCCCACCAAGAAAACATTTTGAGAATGATAGTGAGTCACTCCCATGCCGCCCCTTACCACGACTGGCGGATCGATCAATGTTCGCATCGTCGCAGCCGTCAACGGAGCTCCCGACCTCCGCCATCACGTATCCACCTGAAGGACGAATCCTAGCCATATCGTGATGCGGCAACCTCGACCGTTGCCATTGGGATCGGGTCGCACTATGGCGGATGAAGGAGCCGTTCAATCTTGTCTCGCCTGTTTCGCACCATTTGCGTCAGCCTGTGCGCCGCCCTCGTGGCGACGTTGAGCCTGCATGGGGTTCAGGAAGGGCGGCACCAGATTGCCCATGCGTCGGATTGGCCGGCAGTCGCGATCGGCCACGGTGATCACGCAGAGATCGCGGACGTCGATCATGGCTCGCTGCACGTCCATATCGCCCCCGACGCGCCGGCCGAGGATCCACTGGATCAAGCCGAAGACGGCGAAGACGAGGGCGAGGCCGGGCGTCCAGCAAGCCATCACCACCATACGAGCGGCGACAGCCACACCGCCATCCCGATCCTCAACCGCGATCTGAGCCCCCTCGTCGCCATGAACGCCGTGCTGATCCAGCCGGCGGGCGATGGCGCACGTCCGGCCCACGACGGCGACGGGCCTGAATACCCTCCCAGACGGACGCGCACGATCATCTGATCCGACGCGGCCAATCGGTCGCGCGTGCACCCCCGTTTCCCGGAGAGAATCCCTTGAAGACCCCATCGTCCGGCATTGCCGGGCCGTGGGCGCGACTGACGGCCGTGTCGGCCCTCGCGCTCATTCTGGCGGCCTCGCTGCCGCCGACCCTTGCTGTCGCACAGGATGCGGCGGCCACGTCCACCGCGCCTGTACTGTCGCTGGACGAGGCGCTGCGTCGAGCCGCCCTGGTCGATCCCTCACTGGCACCGACCCAGGCCCGGCGACAGGCGTCGCGGGCAGCCGTGCGTCAGGCGGACGTTCGTCCCAACCCCACGCTTGGGGTGATGGTCGAGAACTTTCCGACCATCGGCGGAGGCGACCTGTTCCGTCGGACCGAGACCACGCTCACAGTCGAGCAACGGTTCGAGCGGGGCGGTGACAGGTCCGCCCGTGTCTCTCTCGCCGAAGCCGAAGGGCTGCTGGTCGACGCCACCGCGCGCATTCGCCAGTTGGACCGGCTCGAACAGGTGCAGCGCGCCTGGGCGGAAGCTCTGGCGGCTCAGGCCGAGTTGGAGATCGCCCGCGAGCGCCTTGACCTCGCCGAACGGTTCCAGACCGAGGTCGGTCGCCGCGTGGACATGGCGCGCGATCCTCTGTTCGCCGGGGCGCGCGCCGAGGCCGAACTGGCTCAGGCCCAGATCGACTTCGATCAGGCCGGGATTACCGTCCGGGTCGCCAACATTTCGCTGGCCCGGTTCTGGGATGGGTCATCGGACTTCACCCTTGGCGCCGAGACCTTCGCCGACACCCGGTCGGCGCTCGACGTCACGGATGGGGTCGCCCAGGCGGACCTGGACATCTTCGTCGCACAGCGCGACATCGCCGTCGCCCGGGTGGCGGTGGAGACGGCCCGCGCCCGGTCGGACGCCACGGTCAGCGCCGGCGTCCGTCACTTCGGGGACGGCAACGACCTCGGCTTTGTCGTCGGCGCGTCGATTCCCCTTGGTCGCTACGACCAGAACCTCGGGGCCATCGACCGCGCCCGAGCGGAGGGGCTGGCCGCCGAGGGTGATCTCGCCGCCGCCCGCATCGACCGTGAACGTGAGATCGCGCGCCTGCAGGTTCAGGTCATGGCCCGAGCCAGCGAAGCTCGCAGGATCGGGCAGGAAACCCTTCCCCAGGCCGAGCGCGCCGTCGTTCTGGTGCGCGACGGCTTCAACAGGGGCGGCTTCACCTACAACGACGTCATCTCCGCCCAGACCGCCCTGCTGCAGACCCGCGCCCGCCGCGTCGCGGTGCTCAAGCAATTCCATATCGATCGCGCCCGCCTCGACAGACTGACCGGCGCGCACGGCGCCCTGATCCTCGCCCTGGAGACTCAACCATGATCCGCCTGACACCTTCGCGGCGCTGGCTCGTTGCGTCCGCGATCGTCCTCGCCTTCGCCGCCGCCGCTTGCGGAGACAAGCCCGCCGAAAAGGCAGGCGAAAACGGCGAGGCTGCCGCCGCCGACTATGAGCGTGGCCCTCACCGAGGCCGGATGCTCCGCGACGGAGACTTCGCCCTTGAGATCACCATCTTCGAGGAAGGACCAGAGCCCCTGTTCCGGCTCTATCCCTATCTGAAGGACAAGCCGCTCGATCCACGTCAGGTCCAGGCGACCATGGCCCTGACCCGTCTCGGGCCGAAGGTCGATCGGTTCACCTTCATCCCGACCGAGGACTATCTCGCCAGCCCCGGTGTCGTCTCCGAGCCGCACTCCTTCGACGTGGCGGTCGCGGCGACCCAGAACGGCAAGCGATCGACCTGGGCCTACCAGTCCTATGAGGGTCGCACCGTCATCTCAGCCGACGCCGCCCGCGCCGGTGGCGTCACCACGCAGCGCGCCGGTTCCGCAGTCCTGGGCGAGTCTCTGCCGTTGAGCGGTCGGGTCGAGATCACGCCTGAGGGCCAGAGCGATGTCTTCGCCCGCTATCCGGGTCGGGTGATGGCGTTGAACGTCGAACTGGGCCAGCGCGTATCGCGAGGCCAGGTTGTGGCGCGGGTCGAGTCCAGCGAGAGCCTCCAGACCTATTCCGTCACCGCGCCGATCTCCGGCGTCATCATGGCCAAGAACGTCAACGCCGGGGCCATCACCGGCGCGGGCGGCGAGCCGATGCTGGTGATCGGCGACCCAACCCGCCTCCATGCCGAGTTCGCCCTCTATCCGCGCGATGCAGAACGTGTCCGCCGGGGCCAGCGGGTCGAGGTCACCAGTCTGGCAGGTGACCACCGTTTCAATGGCGTCATCGAAACCATCCTGCCCGGCTCTGATCCGATGAGCCAGACCCTGATCGCCCATGTCGAACTGGCCTATCAGGGCGGCGTCTGGCGGCCGGGCCTGGGAGTACAGGGCACCGTTCAGGTCGGTGAGGGTGCAGTGCCTCTCGCCGTCCAGACCAAGGCCATCCAGCCGTTCCGCGATTTCCAGGTCGTCTACGCCAAGGTCGGCAACACCTATGAGGTGCGGATGCTCGAACTGGGCCGAAGGACCGACGAGTGGACCGAGGTGCTTGGCGGGCTCGAACCCCGAACCGAATACGTCGTGGACGGCGCCTTCCTCATTCGCGCGGACATCGAAAAGTCCGGCGCGAGCCATGATCACTAGGGGGCGCGAGAACCATGCTTGCACGCATCATCGCCCTGTCGATCCGCTTCCGATGGGCGGTCATGGGGCTCGTCCTCCTGGCCTGCGCCATCGGCGTCTGGAGCTTCCAGCGCCTGCCGATCGACGCCACTCCGGACATCACCAACGTCCAGATTCAGATCAACACCGAAGCCCCCGGCTATTCGCCGCTGGAGGCCGAACAGCGCATCACCTTCCCCGTCGAGACCGCCGTCGCAGGCGTTCCGGGCCTTCAATACACCCGCTCGGTTTCGCGATACGGGTTGAGCCAGGTGACCGTCATCTTCGACGACGGCACCGACATCTATTTCGCACGCCAACTGGTGAATGAGCGCCTCCAAAGCGCCCTCGGTCAGCTTCCCCCCGGCGTCACCCCTGAACTTGGCCCTATCGCCACCGGCCTCGGGGAGATCTTCATGTATACGGTCGAGGCCGAGCCGGGTGCACGACGTCCCGACGGCCAGCCCTATACGACCGAAGACCTGCGCACGCTTCAGGACTGGGTCATCCGGCCCCAGCTTCGCAACACGCGCGGTGTCACCGAGGTCAACACCGTCGGCGGCTACGAGCGTCAGTATCACGTCACACCCGATCCGCAGCGGCTGGCGGCCTACGGGGTGACCATGGCCGAGGTGGTCGAAGCGCTGGACAACAACAACGCCAACGTCGGCGCGGGCTATGTCGAGCGCTTCGGCGAACAGTATCTGATCCGGGTGCCGGGGCAGGCTTCGACGAGTGAAGACCTGGGCAACATCGTGATCGCCACGCGTGGGGGCGTTCCGATCCGCATCCTGGACGTCGCCGACATCGGAATGGGCCAGGAACTTCGCACCGGCGCCGCGACCGAGAACGGCAAGGAGACGGTCCTTGCGACGGTTCTCATGCTGGCTGGCGAGAACAGCCGTATCGTCGCCCAGGCCGCCGCCGCCAGCCTGCAGGAAGCCGCCAAGGCCCTGCCGCCCGGTGTCGTCGCCACGCCGGTCTACGACCGCACCGAACTGGTGGAACGCGCCATCCACACCGTCGAAAAGAACCTCGTCGAGGGCGCCCTGCTGGTCATCGTCGTGCTGTTCCTGCTGCTCGGCAACATCCGCGCGGCCCTGATCACGGCGGCGGTCATTCCCGTCACCATGCTGATGACCATCACCGGCATGGTGCGGACCGGAACCTCCGGCAATCTGATGAGCCTCGGCGCGCTCGACTTCGGCCTGATCGTGGACGGCGCCGTCATCATCGTCGAGAACTGCCTCAGGCGCTACGGCGAGGCCCAGCATCGCCTGGGTCGTATCCTGACCCGCGAGGAACGGTTCGATCTGGCGGCGACCGCCTCCAGCGAGGTAATCCGGCCCTCGCTATTCGGGGTCATGATCATCACCCTGGTCTATGTCCCCATCTTCGCCCTGACCGGGGTGGAGGGGAAGACCTTCCACCCGATGGCGATCACCGTCGTCATCGCCCTGACGGCAGCGCTCCTGCTGTCCCTGACCTTCGTACCCGCCGCCGTCGCCATGTTCGTCACCGGCAAGGTCGAGGAGAAGGACAGCTTCCTGATGCGCTGGGCCCGGGTGGGTTATCAGCCGGCGCTCGACTTCGCGCTCAGGACCCGCAGCCTGATGATCGGCATTGCGGTCGTGCTGGTGCTGCTCGCCGGGTTCGGGGCGTCGCGGATGGGCTCGGAGTTCGTGCCCAATCTCGACGAAGGCGACATCGCCATGCACGCCCTGCGCATCCCGGGCACCAGCCTGACCCAGGCCGTGCAGATGCAGACTGCGTTGGAAGCCCGCATCGCCCGCTTCCCCGAGGTGGAGCGGGTCGTGGCCAAGATCGGCACCGCCGAGGTCGCCACCGATCCGGTGCCGCCCTCGGTCGCCGACACCTTCATCATGCTGAAGGACAGGAAGGATTGGCCGAACCCTCGCAAGTCTCGCGGCGACCTCGTCGCCGAGATGGAAGAGGCCGTGAATGAGATTCCCGGCAGCAAATACGAGTTCACCCAGCCGATCCAGATGCGGTTCAACGAACTGCTGAGCGGGGTGCGGGCCGACGTCGCCATCAAGGTCTATGGCGACGATCTCGACGAACTGCTGCGCCTCGGCGCCGAGATCGAAGCCATCGTGGCCTCGGTGGACGGGGCCGCCGATCCCCAGACCGAACAGATCACCGGCCTGCCGGTGCTCCAGATCACACCCAACCGACCCGCCATGGCGCGCCTTGGCCTGAGCATCGAAGACGTCCAGTCGGTTATCTCCACCTCGATGGGCGGCACGACCGCCGGGCAAATCTTCGAGGGTGACCGTCGTTTCGACGTCGTTGTCCGCCTGCCCGAGCGTCTGCGCGCCGACACCAACGCCATCGGTCGTCTCCAGGTCCCGCTCCCGGCGGGCGAAGGACAGCCGCGTCAGTTCGTGCCCCTGAATGAGGTCGCCACGATCGAACTCACAAAGGGTCCGAACCAGATCAGCCGAGAGAACGGCAAACGCCGCATCGTGACCACGGCCAATGTCCGCGACCGCGACCTGGGTTCGTTCATCCGCGAGGTTCAGGACCGGGTCGATGCTGAGGTCGCCATACCGGCCGGCTATTGGGTCACCTATGGCGGAACGTTCGAGCAGTTGATCTCGGCCGCCAAACGATTGCAACTCGTGGTTCCCGCGGTGTTGCTGCTGATCTTCGGCCTGCTGTTCGCCTTGTTCCGCTCGGTCAAGGACTCGGCCATCGTTTTCTCCGGCGTGCCTCTGGCCCTGACCGGAGGGGTGGCCGCCCTGATGCTGCGTGGGCTGCCTCTGTCGATCTCGGCGGGGGTCGGATTCATCGCCCTGTCCGGGGTCGCCGTGCTCAACGGTGTCGTCATGGTCACCTTCATCCGCAGCTTGATCGCCGAAGGGAAGCCTCTTGGCGAGGCAATCCGGGAGGGGGCGCTGACCCGTCTTCGCCCGGTGCTGATGACGGCGCTCGTCGCCAGCCTCGGCTTCGTGCCCATGGCCTTGAACGTCGGAGCCGGCGCCGAGGTCCAGCGCCCGCTGGCCACGGTCGTCATCGGCGGGATCATCTCCTCGACCCTGCTGACCCTGCTCGTGCTCCCCGCCCTCTACAGCCTCGTCCACGGCCGCCCGTCTTCGCCGAACGGCGTCAGACGGTCGTGGCGTGAGCGGCTTCCCTTCGCATACTCCCGGAGGACTTCATGAACCCGCGTCTCCAGCGCGCGACCGCCTGGTTGCGAACGCCCATCGGCCTGCTGAGCGCAGGCCTGTTGGTGCTCTTCCTCAACGGCCTGTTCACCGCCACCCTGGCGCACGGGGTGGCGGCAGGGGACAAGGGCTACATCCAGGAGACGTCCGGCATCGTCTTCTGGCCCTTCGTCTATCTGGGGGCCAAGCACATGGTCACCGGTTACGACCATCTGCTGTTCCTGTTCGGGGTGATCTTCTACCTCTACCGCCTCAAGGATATCAGCCTCTACGTCACCATGTTCGCCGTCGGGCATTCGACGACCCTGCTGCTGGGCGTGATGCTGAACGTCAACGTCTCCAGTTATCTGATCGACGCCATCATCGGCCTGTCCGTCGTCTACAAGGCGCTCGACAACATGGGGGCCTACCGACGCTGGTTCGGTGTCCAGCCGGACGCCAGGGCCGCGACCCTGGCGTTCGGTCTGTTCCACGGCCTGGGTCTGGCGACCAAACTGCAGGACTTCCAGCTGTCTTCCGACGGCCTCTTGGTCAACCTGATCGCCTTCAACATCGGCGTGGAGATCGGCCAGCTTCTGGCGCTCGGAGCCATCCTGATCGCCATGGGATTCTGGCGCCGGACCGCCAGCTTCGGGCGCCACGCCTATCTGGCCAACGTCATCCTCATGATCCTCGGTTTCATCCTGACGGGCTATCAGCTCGTCGGCTTCTTCGTCGCCTGACGGGAGACCTTCCATGCAAAATCTCAATCAACCCGATCCCGCCGAACTGCCGTCGACGGCCAAGCTGCTCAAGTCTACCGGCGTCGCCGTCGTCATCGCCTCGGCCCTGCTGGTCACCGTGGTCCTTCCAGCCGAGTACGGCGTCGATCCTACCCGCATCGGCTCGGTCTTCGGGCTGACCGAGATGGGCCGGATCAAGCGCCAACTCGCCGTTGAAGCTGCGGCTGAAGCGGCCTCAACGGCGGCGGTCATTACATCCACGAGGACCGCGCCTGCCTTGCCGGCAGCCGCACCAGTGGGCTCACCAGACACCGCAACTCAGGAGCCGGCCAGGTCTGCCAAGACCGAAGCCGTCCCGCCAGCGGTCACGACCCAGACGGCAGCCGCAGCTACGACAACCAATGGCGCATCGGCGGGTCGCAGCCATCGCACGTCCCTGACCCTTGAGCCTGACGAGGGGGCCGAGATCAAAATGGCCATGGGGGACGGCGCGAAGGCGAACTTCACCTGGTCCACCAGTGGCCCGGCGGTGAACTATGACACCCATGGTGACGGCCAAGGGATCACCTATCACGGCTATAGCAAGGGAACCTCCGCCCGCGAGACGGGGGTGCTAACGGCCGCTTTCGCGGGTCATCACGGCTGGTTCTGGCGTAACCGCAGCGGCGAGCGTGTCACCATCACGCTTCAAACCTCGGGCGACTACGAGAGCGTCGATTTCGTCGACTGAGGCTTACGGTCGGATGTCTCCCGCCTTGGGCTCACTCCTTCGTCGTCGGCCATCGCGGGTGGCGCTCGTCGATGACGAAGGGATGGCTGTGCAACGCCTCTCCGGATTGACCGTCCAGATGCGGATCGTCTTCGGCCGGTGCGTCATGCCGATGCGGCAGGTCCGTCGGGTCGTTCGCAGGCCAGACTACAAATCCTAGGACCGTTCCGAACGCGCACAGGGCGGCCAGCACCAGAAAGGCCGCGCTGGGGTCCGCAGCCGCGCTGACCAGACCGGCGACCGGATAGGCGATCAGCCAGGCGGCGTGGGACAGGGCGAACTGCGCCGCGAACAGGGCCGGACGATCCTGTGCGTTGGAAGACCGACGCAAGGCGCGACCCGCCGGTGTGAGGGTCAACGAATAGCCGA
The DNA here is from genome assembly GCF_000698025.1 of Brevundimonas sp. EAKA. Taxonomy (NCBI): domain Bacteria; kingdom Pseudomonadati; phylum Pseudomonadota; class Alphaproteobacteria; order Caulobacterales; family Caulobacteraceae; genus Brevundimonas; species Brevundimonas sp. EAKA. Next base: position 19,746 of record NZ_JMQR01000039.1, read on the forward strand.
CGCCCATGACGGCCCAGAGGATGAGCAGGGCGACATAGGTGGTCGCCAGCACCGATCCTCCAAGCAGCACCAGGGTCATGATCGCGGCGCCCCACAACATGGCGGTCCGGTCTGCGACCCGGTCCAGCAGGCGAGGCAGGGCGATCGCCGCCGCCATCGACCCCGCCCCGAAAGCCGCTAGCGCCCAGGCGGCGGCTTGGCCGGACATGGCGAAGCGGGACTGCACCAGGACGACCGTGTTGACGAACACCATGGCCCCGCCGGCGGCCTCGGCGATGCTGATGGCGATCAGACCGCGCAGACGTGGCGTCAAAGCGAACAGGCGAACCCCGCCCGTGAGCCGCTGGATGAAGGGTTTCTGAGCCGTCTGCGTCAGTACCGGCAGTGCAGCCGTGACGACGAAAAGGGCCGAGATAACGAAGCCGAGGGACGTCCCGGCGAACAGATTGTTGTAGCTCATGAAGGCGAGGAGCACGGCCGCCAGCACGGGACTGGCCACGCTCTCGAGATCGGCCGCGAGGCGCGAGAGCGACAGGGCCTTGGTGTATTCCGCCTCGTCAGGCAGCAGGTCGGGGATCATCGCCTGGAACGCCGGGGTGAAGGCCGCCGAGGCGACGTACAGCACCGTCATCAGGGCATAGACCTCCCAGGCCTCGCCAACGAACGGCAAGGCGCCGGCGACACAGGCCCGGACGACATCCAGCGAGACCAGCAGGGCCTTGCGGGGAAGCCTGGCCGCCAGGGCGCTCGCGAAGGGCGCGACGCCGATATAGGCGATCATCTTGATGGCCAGGGCCATCCCCAAGACTTCGCCGGCATTGGCCCCGGCCAGATCATGCGCCAGCAGACCCAGCGCCACCGTCGCCATGCCCGTGCCGAGCAGGGCCGCGACCTGGGCGATGAACAGATGCCGGTAACCGGCATGGCGAAGCGGTGAAAACATCGAACGTCGTCCTGTGGCGGGTAACCAAGAGAGGCTGGTCTTATCCCCTCCAGGGGGATAGCATAGCCTCATGGCTCACGTCGTCCACGAATCCCACCCCGAGATCATCAATCGGCTGAAGCGCGCCGAGGGTCATCTGCGCAAGACCATCGCCATGATCGAGGGTGGGCGAACGTGTCTGGATCTCGCCCAGCAGCTTCATGCGATCGAGAAGGCCGTGGCGGCGGCCAAGAAGACCCTGATCCACGATCACATCGACCATTGCCTCGCCCATGCGGCCGAGGGCGACCCGGCCGAGGCCCGTCGGGCCATGGCCGAGTTCAAAGACATCACCAAATACCTGTGAGACGCCGATGACCCCGTTTGCAGACCTGCTCGCGCAGGGCTCGGCCCATGCCTGGCTGTTCATTCCTTCCGCCCTGCTGCTGGGAGCCTTGCACGGGCTGGAGCCCGGCCACTCCAAGACGATGATGGCGGCCTTCATCGTCGCGGTGCGCGGTACGGTCTGGCAGGCGATCCTGCTGGGTTTGTCGGCGACGCTGTCCCATACGGCCATCGTCTGGGCCATCGCCCTGACCGGGCTCTACTTCGGCCAGTTTTTCGACATCGAAGCCTCGGAGGGCTGGTTCCAGCTGGCCTCGGCCGTGATCATCCTCGGTGTCGCCGCATGGATGCTCTTCGCCACATGGCGCGAGCAGAACGCCGTCCACAACGAGCATGATCGTGACCACGACCATGACCACGACGAGACGCGCTGGATCGACACCGGCCATGGCGTCGTCAGCCTGAGTATCTTCGAGGACGGCGTGCCCCCACGGTTCCGGTTCGCTCCGGAGAAAGGGCCGGTTCCGAGGGCCGACGACGTCATCGTCGCAACCACCCGGGCGGACGGCTCCGTCCAGACATTCCACTTCGAGACACGCGACGGTTATCTCGAATCGGCAGACGTCATTCCTGAACCCCATGCGTTCACCGCAAGGCTGGTCCTGGGCCACGGCAATCACACCCACGAGTTCGATGTCGAGTTCGCCGAACACGATCACGAACACGCTCATGACCACGGCGGGGTTGATGTCTCGGACCCCGGCTATCAGGACGCCCACGAACGCGCCCACGCCAACGACATCAAGAAGCGGTTCGCCAACCGCAAGGTGACCACTTGGCAGATCATGCTCTTCGGCCTGACAGGCGGCCTGATCCCGTGCCCGGCCTCGATCACCGTCCTGCTGCTCTGCCTGCAGCTGAAGCAGGTGGCCTTGGGTGCGACCCTCGTCCTGTGCTTTTCGATCGGATTGGCGGCGACCATGGTCACCGTCGGTGTCGCAGCGGCGATCGGGATGCGGCATGCGGAGAAGCGCTGGTCGGGAGGTTTCGCGGCTTTTGCACGAAAGGCGCCCTATTTTTCAGGGGTTCTGATCGCTGTCGTCGGCCTGGTCTTGACCTGGCAGGCCGTCGTCTCCCTGGCCCGGTAGACAGGTGGGATGGCCAAGACACCCTGTATCGATGTCTGCACTTTCGACGCCCGCTCCGGTTTTTGCGCAGGCTGTGGACGCACGCGGTTGGAAGTCGCGGGGTGGCGCAAACTCACTCCGCATCAGAGGAAAACCATCGAACGCGACTTGCGACGTCGCCTGACGGGACGCTCGTAGGGCGCCTCGCATCCACATACTTGCCGCAGCGATCCGCCTATGACCTTGGGCCCCCGCGAGCCGACGACTTCCTCCTAGCTGATGGCTCGCAGGGAACTCGGAAGGGAAGTGGCCAAGGGGTCCGACATGCGCGCGGATGGACGAGGGGACTGCCACTCCAAGTTGGATTTCGGCAGGGCTTGCGGGGTCCAGCAGGCTCGCGTCCTAATCTCCCCCTTCGCGTCCACCGGCGGCACGCAGCAGGTCGCCGACCCTTCGACCATTAAGGCGGCATGAGGCAATCACCCGATCATAGACGATGACGCGACCGTTACGACCGCGAACCGCCACGCACGTCAGGACACGTCCGCGAACCAAGCCCGACAATCGGTCCCGGTCAGCGCGTCCGGTCGGACTGTGGAGCTCGGGGGCGTTAAAATCCGACAGCCGGACCTCAATCCAGGTCGAGGGGTCACTGTTGGGGCCCGCACACAGGCTGTCACCGTCACCGATGTAGCGCACCAGACCGGAGAAGGACGCGCCCGCGCGGTCAGGCAAACGGCCCTCGCACGGATCCGCGTGGGCGACGGCGGGAGCGAGGAGAAGACCAGTGAGGATCAGGAGCCATTTCATGGGCGCAGCCTGAAGCCATCGCCCCTCTTAGCCAACGGGCATTGGAGAAAAAGGAAGGGCGGGGGGTGGTCGCCCCGATCCGGGGCCAGCAGCCCCTGGAGCCCCGCGATGCGACCCTTGTCCTCATCAACATTCAGGCCTTCCGGCCTGCGTTCGGGAGACCTGTTCGCGGCGTCGCCGGGCCTTGAGCAGGAGATGGACGACGCCACCCTTCTTTCCCTGCTGATGACACGCACCATGCCGGAGCGTGACATCGCGCAGGCTGCAGCGACCTTGCTGGCGGTGTTCGGCACGGTCGCCGCCGTCGTCGCGGCGGATCCGCACGAGCTGGCGCGGGCCGCCACGCTCGACGCGACCACGATCACGGATCTCAAGATGTTGCGCCGGCTGAGTATCAGGTTGGCCCGATCGGAGGCCTGCCGCCGCCCCGTCCTGTCATCATGGTCCGCCCTGGTCGCCTATGTTCGCTCGGCCCTGGCCCACGAACCGAGAGAGCAGTTCCGCGCCCTGTATCTCGACAAGAAGAACATCCTGCTTCGGGACGAATTCCGGGCCGAAGGCACGGTCGATCACGCCCCGGTCTACCCCCGTGAAGTCGTCCGGCGGGCGCTGGAACTCTCGGCTTCGGCGCTCATCCTTGTCCACAATCATCCGTCCGGCGACCCGGCCCCGTCACGGGCCGATATCGAGATGACCCGCAGGATCGTGGACGCCGCCGGCGTTTTCGGCCTGCAAGTGCACGACCATCTCGTCATCGGCCGTCAGGGTACGGCGAGCTTCAAACAGCTCGGCCTGATCTGAGGCGGCCATGACCCTTCACGCGATTGTCGCCGCCCTGGGCGGCGACCTCTATGCCGGAGGTTCGCGCGCCAGCATCCCCGCACCCGGCCACAGCACGGCGGACCGTTCGGTTTCGTTGATGCTGGCCGATGATCGGGTCATCATCCACGGATTCGGCGGCGCCGATTGGCGCACCGCACGGGATGATCTTCGCCTTCGCGGCTTTATCGATGACGCCGGTCGGCTCACCGGCGGCGGGCGCGGACGGTCCTCATCGCCGAGACCGGACCGGCGCCTTCGCGTCGAGACCGCATCGCGTCTGTGGACCGCGACGACGGAGCGACCGCCCCACGGTCCGGCCAGTCTCTATCTGCGACGGCGCGCAGTCATGACCGGAGCCGCCGCTTACAATCTTCGCCTGCACCCCTCCGCGCCACTGTCGGTCTATCAGAGTGGTAGGCGCGTGCGTCCCGCTCTGATCGCCCGGGTCAGCGACGCCGAGGATCGTCTGACGGCGGTCGAGCTGACCTATCTCGAGACCAATGGTCTGCCCGCCGGCGGTCTGCGCCTGGCCCGAAAGACTGTGGGTCAGGTCCCGCCCGGCGCGGCCGTTCGCCTCTCGCCTGCGGCCGAAGAGATGTTGGTGGGCGAAGGGGTGGTCACGACCCTGTCGGCCATCGACCGCTTCGGTCTTCCCGGCTGGGCTCTTATGGCCGCCAATAACCTCGTCGCCTGGAGCCCGCCCGCCTGGGTGCGCCGGGTCCTGATCGCCGCTGACCGTGGCGAGGCCGGTGAGGCGGCGGCTGCCCGGCTCCGCCGCCGCCTGGTGAATGACGGTCTCAAGGTTGAGGTGTCATGGCCCGAGCCGCCGTTCGGCGACTGGAACGAGGTCGCGGTCGCGGCGGCGTCGCAAAGGGGGAGCGAGGGCTCTGAGGGGCGCCGGAGTGACGGGGATGGCCCCCGTCGCCCGGCAGGAGAGACCTCATGACCGACCTCGTTCCCGTCATCACCTCAACAACCTCTGTTCCTGAAACCCCAACCCCGGCCGTCATCTTCACGCCCGTGGAACGCATCGTCCGCCTCGGGGATCTCGGCATCGCGCGAGAGAACCTGCGCTATGGCGAACCGCCCGACGACGATATTCCGACCCTGGCCGCCACCCTGAAGGCGGCCGGTCAGTTGCAGCCCGTGACCGTCAGGCCCGGTCGCGGCAAAAAGGAGCAGCCGTTCATGGCCCTAGACGGTCGTCGTCGTCGTCTGGCGCTGGCGAGCCTGCTGGAGGCCGGCGACATCGACGAGGACTATCCTGTCCGGACCTATGTCGAGACCGATCCGGCGCGCCAGGCGGCGGCGGTGCTTTTGACCAACACCGCCGTGCCGGTCCATGTGGCCGATGTCATCGCCGCCATTGGCCGGATGCTGAAGTCGAAACTGACGATCACCGCCATGGCGCGGGCGCTCGGTTATGACGAGATCGAGATCAAACGGCTGGCCGCCTTGTCCGGGGTCGCGCCGGCCGCTCTGGTGGCGCTGAAAGCGGGCCGGATCACGCTTCGCCAGACCCGGCTGCTGGCGCGCCTGCCGGACCTTCAGGAGCAGAAAGACATCGCCCAGATGACGCTGGACGGCCAGGGCTTCCAGGAATGGCGGGTGAAGGAGCGGCTCGACGACAGCCGGGTCACCACGCGCGATCGCCGCTGCGCCCTGGTCGATCCTCAGGCCTATGCTGACGCCGGGGGGCGGACGGAGAGCGATCTGTTCGGTGAACTGCCGCCGGTCCTGCTCGACCCCGACATCCTGACCGAGGTCTGGACCCGTCGCGCACGTGGGATCGCGGCCGTGTTCGAGGCCGAAGGGATCTCGGTTCACGTGACCGCCGGCCCGGAGCCAGAGCTTCCCGACGATCTGGAGGCGCTCGGCTATGTGTATGGCGGTTCACTCCCCGCCGAAGAGATGGCGCGCTACCGGGCGCAGAGGGAGGTGTTCAACGACCGGACCGAGAAGGCCCGCATCGCCCTGGCAGACGTCGAGCACCCCGACGTGGCTGATCTGGCGATCGTCGACATGATCCACGCCAAGATTGCATCAGACCAGACTGGATGCGGGGGCCGGGTCGTGACCACGATGGTCCTGTGGCCGGCCGCGGAGGCAGGCGTCGAAGTCCGCTGCTACACGCCGGAGGAACCCGAGATCGACGAAGAGGATCAGGACGCCGCGCCGGAGGCCGCGCGTCGGACCGCGGCGCCACCGGCCTATGTTCCGCCGGAAGTCGAGGCTCCGGAGCCGGAGACAGAAGGCGTCAACCATGCCCTTCACGCCGTGCGGACCGATGTGGCGACGCGGGGTCTGATCCGCGCGCTGGCCGACGATCCCGGGGCGGCGCTTACAGCCTTGATCGCGCGGCTGTTCACCGTCCTCGTTCGACGCGCGCACGTCGCGCGGTCGGACTCGGCCTTGGCCATCACCGCCAGCGGGTTCAATCCCGCGAACAGCCGGGTCATCGAGGCTCTGGATGGTGACGTTCGTCGACGGCTCGAGGATCGTCGCACGGCCTGGGAAGCGTCCGGCGAGACCGTCATCGCCTGGGTCCACGGCCTTGCCCACGGCGAGAAGATGGGATTGCTGGCGGAGTTGACCGCCATCAGCCTCGACGTCCGGGAGGAGAAGACCTTCTCCATCCGCCGCAGCGCCCGGGCCGAGGCGGCGGAGCTGGCCGCTCTCTGCCAAGCGGACATCACTCTCCACTGGACGCCCGACGCCCCCTTCCTGCAGCCCCACTCCAAGGGCCTGCTGACCGGCATGCTCGACACCATGGGCGCCGAGGACGAGCGGGCGAAGACGCTCCGCAAGACCGAGCTGGTCGACTGGGTGGCCGAACAGGCCGCGCAACGGACCTGGGCTCCGGCCGCCCTGTCATGGGCCGCCCCGATCGACGCCGATCAGGATGCCCCGGACATCGAGGACCAAGCCGCCGGCGATGGCGTCGATGAGGACGACGAAGGGGCCGGCGCCTTCGTCGTCACTCCGGCGGGCAAGGCGGCCTTGGACGTCGCCGCCGCCTGATTATCCGCACACGGAAACACCGCCCCGGCGACCTGCCGGGACGGTGTTTCTC
>NZ_JMQR01000040.1:0-26554 GCF_000698025.1 Brevundimonas sp. EAKA
ATCCCCGAGGCGCGGGACGTCGCCTATCCAGGCGTGATCGCCCTGGATATCGACGCCACCAACCTGGCCCAGCACGTCTTCGGCGTCACAGAGACCATTCCGGTGGCCCAGGCGGGGCCGATGACCCTGTTCTTCCCCGAATGGCTGCCGGGCAACCACGGCCCCGTGGGGCCCATCGTGCAGTTGGCGGGGATCGAGATCACGGCGAATGATCAGCGCGTGGAATGGGTGCGCGACACCCTGTCCCCCTTCGCCTACCACATCACCGTTCCGGCCGGCGCGACCGAGCTGAAGATCAGGATGCAGCACCTGTCGCCCACCACCGGCAATCAGGGCCGGGTGACGATGACGCCCGAGATGCTGAACATCCAGTGGGAAAAGATGCTGCTCTATCCCGCCGGCCACTGGTCGCGGAACATCATGGTCCAGCCGACGGTCAAGTTCCCGACCGGCTGGCAATTCGGCACGGCGCTGGAGCCGCAGACCAAGGACGGCGACCTCCAGACCTTCAAGCCGGTCAACCTGGAAGTCCTGATCGACAGCCCGGTCTTCGCCGGCGTCCACTATCGCCAGATCGATCTCGATCCCGGCGGCCGCTCTCCGGTCCGCGCCAACATCGTCGCAGACGAGGTCAAGAGCCTGGAAGCCACGGACGAGCAGATCCAGATTCTGCGCAATCTCGTGGTCCAGATGGACCGCCTGTACGGCGCCCGCCACTTCGACCACTACGACTTCCTGATCTCCATGAGCGACAAGCTGGGCGGCATTGGTCTGGAGCATCACCGCAGTTCCGAGAATGCGGTCGATCCGGAATTCTTCACCGGCTGGGACACCCACCTCGGCGACCGCGACCTGCTCAGCCACGAGATGAACCACTCGTGGGACGGCAAGTGGCGTCGCCCCGCCGACCAGTACGTCCCGAACTTCAACAGCCCGATGCAGAACAGCCTGCTGTGGGTCTATGAAGGCCAGACCCAGTATTACGGTCAGGTCGTCGCCGCCCGCTCGGGTCTGCTGACCAAAGATCAGGCGATGGAGTCCCTGGCCATGACGGCCGCGACCTATGACGCCCGCGTCGGCCGTCAGTGGCGCGCGCTTCAGGACACGACCAACGACCCGATCATCAGCCAGCGCCGGCCCAAGGGCTGGCTGTCCTGGCAGCGGAACGAGGACTATTATTCGGAAGGCCAGCTGATCTGGCTCGACGTCGACACGACGATCCGGGAGAAGACCGGCGGCCGCAAGTCGCTGGATGATTTCGCCAAGGCCTTCTACGGCGTCCAGGACGGCAGTTTCGAACCCGCACCCTATACCTTCGAGGACGTGGTGGCGGCCCTGAACGGCGTCGTGGCCAACGACTGGGCGACCTTCCTCCGCACCCGCCTCGACGCCACCGGCCCGGACGCCCATGCGCCTCTGGACGGCCTGACGCGCGGCGGCTGGCGCCTGGCCTATGGCGAGACCCCGACCGCCTATCAGAAGACCCTGTTCGGGGAGTTCAAGCGCAACGACTTCACCTATTCGCTGGGCTTCCAGACGGGCGAGAACAACGCCATCGGCAGCGTTCAGTGGGCCAGCCCCGCCTTCGACGCCGGCCTGGCGCCGGGCATGGAGATCGTCGCCGTCAACGGCCAGGCCTCCAACCCTGACCGCATCGCCGCCGCCGTCACCGCCGCCAAGGATCCGGCCGTGTCCGTGACCCTGATCGTCAAGGACGGCGACCAGTACAAGACCGTCGCCCTGCCCTACCACGACGGCCTGCGCTACCCCCGCCTGGAGCGGATCGAGGGAACCCCCGACCGCCTCAGCGACATCCTGACGCCCCGCAAGCGCTGAACCCAACTCACCTCCCCGTCGGCGAAGGCCGACGGGGAGGTGAGGCGGAAGCGTCAGCGAACGCCAGGAGGGGGCGACTCGGTATCAGACGCTCTTGGGGTCATCCCTACTTTCGGAGTCGCCCCCTCCTGATCGCTGGCGCGATCTGTCCTCCCCGCGCGCCTTCGCGCGCGGGGAGGTGACCATCTGTCCCTTGACGCCTCTCCCCCGCTCCCCGACGGTGCAGGCCTGCCCTCCCGTTCGGATGATCTGATGCCGCGTACCCGCCTGACCGCCGCCGCCTGCCTCGCCGCCTTGATGACCGCCGCCCCGGCCCTGGCCCAGGACTTCCAGTCCACGCCGGTGGTCACTGACCCGACCCAGGCCGCCCTGGCCCTGCCCCGGTCTCAGCCGGCCATCCCCGCCCCAGCCGACACCCCCTATCCTGGCGTCATCCAGTACCGGGCCGACATCACCGACCTCGACCGCCGCATCATCCGCGTCAGCCAGACCATACCCGTCGCCGGCCCCGGTCCCCTGACCCTGCTCTATCCGAAATACCTGCCGGGCAACCACGCCGACACCGGCCCGATCCAGCTGCTGGCCGGCCTCACGGTCACGGCGAACGGACAGCGGATCGAGTGGCTGCGCGACACCCTCGAGCCCTACGCCTTCCATCTCGACATCCCCGCCGGCGTGACCAGCATCGACGTCGCCTTCCAGCAGCTGACCCAGCCGGACAGTTCCAACTGGCGCGTCCTGATGACCCCGGCCATGGTCAATCTGCAGTGGGAGAAGGCCATCCTCTATCCGGCCGGCTACTACAGCCGCCAGATCCCGGTCGCCGCCTCCGTTGCCCTGCCCTCTGGCTGGAAGTACGGCACGGCCCTGACCACGGAGTCCCGGAACGGCGACGTCGCCGCCTTCGAGACGACCGACCTCTACACCCTGATCGACAGTCCGATGTTCGCCGGCGCCCACTACCGCCGCGTGGACATCGACCCCACCGGCGACCGGGTTCACCTGAACCTGCTGGCCGACGAGGAGAAGGGCCTCGCCGCCACCGACGAGCAGCTGAAGCTCTACGAGAACATGGTCCAGCAGGCCGACCGCCTGTTCGGCGCCCGCCACTTCGACAACTATGAGTTCCTGTTCGCCCTGACCGACCAGATGGGCGGCATCGGCCTTGAGCATCACCGCAGCTCCGAGAACACAGGCGCCCCCGGCTTCTTCACCGACTGGTCCAAGAGCGCCGGCGACCGCGGCCTGCTGCCGCACGAGTACACCCACTCGTGGAACGGCAAGTTCATGCGCCCGGCGGATGAACTGACCGCCAACCACAACGTCCCGACCCAGAACACCCTGCTGTGGGTCTATGAGGGCCAGACCGAATATTGGGGCGACGTCCTGGCCGCCCGCGCCGGCCTTCATTCCAAGCCCGTCGCCCTGGCTACCCTGGCCAATGTCGCCGCCTTCTACGACAACCAGCCGGGCCGTCAGTGGCGCGCGCTGCAGGACACCAACAACCACAACCTCCTCGGCTACCGCGTCCCCGGCCAGTACCCCTCGTGGATGCGCGGCACGGGCGACTATTACCGGGAAAGCCTGCTGGTCTGGCTGGACGCCGACACCCTGATCCGGGCCGAGACCAACGGCCGCAAGTCCCTCGACGATTTCGCCAAGGGCTTCTTCGGCCATGACGACGGCTCCTGGGCGCCCCAGGGCTATACCTTCGATCAGGTCGTCGCCGCCCTGAACGCCGTCCACCCGCATGACTGGGCGACCTTCCTGCGCGACCGGCTCGACGCCGTCGGCCCCGACGCCCGCGCCCCCCTGGCGGGGATCGAGCGCGGCGGCTGGCGCCTGATCTATACGGACACCCCCACCGCCGACGAGAAGGCCGTCAACACCGGCTGGGCCAACGATTTCCAGTATTCGCTGGGCTTCACCCTGGCCGGCGACAAGATCGCCAACGTCCGCTGGGGCGGTCCCGCCTTCGAGCAGAGCATCGGCGCGGGCTGGAGCCTGGTCGCCGTCAACGGCAAGGCCGGTTCGGCCGAGGTGCTGCGCAACGCCGTCACCGCCGCCAAGGGGACCGACGCCCCGCTCGAACTGCTGATCAAGTCCGGCGACCGCTTCCGCACCGTCGCCTTCGACTACCGCGACGGCCTGCGCTATCCGCGCCTGGAACGGATCGAGGGCACACCGGACCGCCTGTCGGACATCCTCGCTCCGCGTCGGCGCTAGACGGGACACCTCCCCGTCGGCGAAGGCCGGCGGGGAGGACAGGCGGGAGCGTCAGCGAGCGCCAGGAGGGGGCGACTCGGTGGCTGAAGCTCTTGGGGTCATCCCCACTGTCGGAGTCGCCCCCTCCTGATCGCTACCGCGATCTGTCCTCCCCACGCGCCTTCGCGCGCGGAGAGGTGAGCATCACCCCTTCAACAACCCCAGCAGGGCCTCAGCCGCTTCACGCGACGAGCCCGGGTTCTGCCCCGTCACCAGCTTGCCGTCGACCAAGACATACGACCCCCAGTCCGGCCCCTTGGAATAGTCGCCGCCGTTGGCGCTCAGGACGTTCTCGACCAGGAAGGGCACCACCTCGGTCAGGCCCACAGCCTCCTCTTCCGAGTTGGTGAAGCCCGTCACCTTGCGACCCTCGACCAGCGGCTTGCCGTCCGGCCCATGAACCGACTTCAGCACGCCGGGCGCGTGACAGACGAAGCCAGTCGGCTTGTCCGCCTTGGCGAAGGCCTCGATCAGGGCGATGGAGTCGGCGTCGTTCGCCAGGTCCCACAACGGCCCGTGCCCGCCGGGATAGAAGACGGCGTCGAAATCATCGGCCTTCACCGAGGCCAGTTCGACAGTCGCGGCCAGGGCGGCCTGAGCCTCGGCGTCGGCCTTGAATCGGCGCGTGTCTTCGGTCTGGGCGTCCGCGTCGTCGCTCTTGGGGTCCAGCGGCGGCTGACCGCCCTTGGGCGAGGCCAGGACGATCTCCGCGCCCGCATCCTTCATCGCATAATAGGGCGCAGCCAGTTCCTCGAGCCAGAAGCCGGTCTTCTTGCCGGTGTCGCCGAGTTGATCGTGCGAGGTCAGAACCGTCAGGATCTTCATGTGGGGGATCTCCTTTTCAGGCCTAACAAATGGGAAGCCAGACCGATCCCTCCAATGGTCGGCGACCGGCCTGTGTGGCGCATCCAGGAATCGCTTCACGCTGCGGCCAGTACACAGGGAGACACACGGCATGAGACATTGGCTCGGAGCCTTGGCGTTCGGACTGGGCGCATTTGGACTGGCGTCCATCGCCAAGGCCGACTGCGTGATCGGCGAGCCCGGCGCCACCCGCAGCGTCGCTTTCGGTCCCGACCGGCGTACGGTGCAGATCCATGTTCCGCGCGGCTTCGACCCCGCTCGGCCCGCTCCCCTTGTCTTCGTCCTGCACGGCAGCGGCGGCACGGGCGCGGCGATCCTGAGAGATTCCAAACTGGCCGAGACCGCCGACCGGCACGGCTTCATCGTCGCCGCCCCCGACGCGGGCATCCCGGTCGACCGGGGCTTCGTCTGGAACGTCCCCGGCGTGCCGACCATCACAGGCGACGTGCCGGGTCCAGACGACGCCGACGACGTCGGCTTCCTGGTGGAGACGGTCGAGGAATTGGCTTCACAGGGCTGCGTCGACGACAGCCGGGTCTACGCCACGGGCCTGTCGGGCGGCGGTCGGATGACGTCCTGGCTGGGCTGCGTGGCCGCCGACCGCTTCGCCGCCATCGCGCCGGTCGTCGGCCTGCGAGCGGGCAACCCTCGCAAAGGCTCGCCTGAACGGCCCGATGCGGCCACCTGCCGGCCGTCCCGCCCCATGCCGGTCATCGCCTTCGCCGGCGACGCCGACACGACCAATCCGATCCAGGGCGGGGGCGCCCCCTACTGGAGCTATACGATGCACGCGGCCGAGCAGCGCTGGGCCCAGTTGAACGGCTGCGCCACGACACGCCCGACGCTTTGGGTCTCGGCCTCGGTCTATGAGGAAGGCTACGCCGACTGCCGAGCCGGCGCCGAGGTCGTCGGCCGCATCACCCGCGACGGCGGCCACAGCTGGGTCGCCGACAACGAAGCCATGTGGGCCTTCTTCGCCGCGCGGACACGCCCGCAGAACTGATACAGACCAAGCCCCAGCCGTAGCGCCGCCCACGGGCCTCAAGCAGCGCGAAGCGCGATAGGCCCAAAAAGAAAAGGCCCGGCGGTTTCCCGCCGGGCCTTTCCGATATTCAGCAAATGCCGAAAGTCAGATCTTACTTGATCTGGACCTTGGCGCCGGCTTCCGTCAGCTTCTTGGCGACTTCGTCGGCGGCTTGCTTGGAGACGTTCTCGACGACGTTCTGCGGAGCGCCTTCGACCAGGTCCTTGGCTTCCTTCAGACCCAGGTCCGAACGCACGCCACGGACTTCCTTGATCACGTTGATCTTCTTGTCGCCGCCGTCGATCAGGACGACGGTGAACTCGGTTTGCTCTTCGGCGGCTTCAGCCGGAGCAGCGCCACCACCGGCCGGCATGGCCATGGCGACGGGAGCAGCGGCGCTGACGCCCCACTTTTCTTCAAGCAGCTTCGACAGTTCAGCAGCTTCGAGAACGGTCAGAGCGGACAGGTCTTCGACGATCTTGGCGAGGTCAGCCATTGTCAGTTTTCCTTCGGAGGATTGGGATTAGGGAGTGATGCAGAGATGAAAGGCTGGGCCGCTTACGCGGCTTCCTTGGTGGCGTAGGCGTTGAACACGCGAGCCAGCTGACCGGCGGGTGCTTGCAGCACGCCGGCGATCTTGGTCGCGGGCGCATTGAGCAGGCCGATGAGTTGGCTGCGGACCTCGTCGAGGGTCGGGAGCTTGGAAAGAACTTCCACACCCTTCACGTCGACGACAGTTTCGCCCATGAAGCCGCCGATGATCTTGAAACGATCATTGGCCTTGGCGAACTCGGTGGCGACCTTGGCGGCCGTACCGGGGTTCTCGGCGTACGCGATGCCCACGGGACCCTTGAACAGGCCGTGGTAGTCGCTGCCTTCTTCGGCTTCGAGCGCCTTCAGCGCCAGGCGGTTCTTGACCACCTTGAACGCGCCGCCTTCTTTACGAAGACGGCCGCGCAGATCTTCCATTTCCGCAACGGTCAGACCCAGGTTGTGGGTCACGACCACGGAGCCGGCGTCGGCGAATACGCCCTTGAGCGTCTCGATCGACTCGGCCTTTTGTGCGCGGTCCATTGCGGTCTCCAGTCTTGGCATTCGCCGCCGGGCTTATTCCCGACGACGGATTGGCCAAAGCGCCGCGCATCGCTGCGAAGCGTTCAGGCCGGTCGTATTGTCCGAAGGATGCGTCTGACGGCGTCCGTCCCGGAATGCGGGCTGACAGCGCTAGGTCGCGTCCCCATCTCCCCACGGCGTCAGAGGGCTCTCTGACAGTTATGGCCTGGGTGACCCCCACGCCCCGAAGTTCTCGGACAGGACCGTCAAAGGATTGAACCTCTGACGGGAAGCGGCGCTCATACAGGGAGCCCGACAGGAAATCAAGGAGCCGAGCGCATGGCCTATGAACTCTACTACTGGCCCACAATCCAGGGGCGAGGCGAGTTCGTCCGCCTGGCGCTCGAAGCCGCCGGCGCGGACTATGTCGATGTCTCGCGCCAGGACAATGGAAAGGCGATGATGACGCTGATGGAGACCGCAGCCACGCCCTCCTTCGCCCCGCCCTTCCTGCGCCTGGGGGATCGCACCGTCGGTCAGGTGGCCGCCATCCTGGCCTGGCTGGGTCCGCAGCTGGGGCTCAGCCCGAACGGCGACAGCGACCGCGCCTGGCTGAACCAGATCCAGCTGACTTTCGCCGACCTAGTCGCCGAGGCCCACGACACCCACCACCCGGTCGATCTGATGGCCTACTACGACGACCAGAAGCCAGAGGCCGCCCGCCGGTCGAAGGTCTTCCGGGAGCAGCGGATCGGGAAATTCCTCCGCTGGGCCGAACAGGTCCTCATAGCCAATCCCTCCGGCCCGGATTGGCTGGTCGGCGACCACCTCACCTATGCCGATCTGTCTCTGTTCCAGGTGGTGGAGGGCCTAGGCTATGCCTTCCCCAGGGCGACCGAGACCGTGCTCAACACCACGCCGCATATTGTCGCCGTCAGCGACAGGGTCGCCGCTCTGCCCCGTGTCAGCACCTACCTAAAGAGCGACCGCCGCATCCCGTTCAACGAGGACGGCATATTCCGTCTCTATCCCGAACTGGACGGCTGAGGCTTACCGGCGCCCGGACTTGCGGCCTGTTTGGCCACCCGTCTCGCAGTCGAATTGGGCGCAATATTTGGTCATCAACTCTTCGGTGAAGGCCGTCAGATGTTCGATAGTGATCTCGTTCATCACCGCGCTTAGCTGGAGAGTTTTCGTCGCGACCTGGCGGCCTACGGGACTGTCATAGAAGGCGATCTGGGCCTCCAGCTCTTCGACTGTGAACGTCGACGCGTAGTGGGGGACCATGTCCGCCATCATGTCATCGACCATGGCGGTCAGCATGCGCGGCGCATTACTCCGCAGCCAAGCCGCCTCCTCGGCGCCCTGCCCCTCCGTGTCCGCCTTGGCCAGTTGGTCCGCGATCATCGCCTCCATGACCTTGGTGAAGTTCGGCCCGGCCGAGAGTCGGATAACCCGCTCCGCCAGCGCCGTCCGCTGAGCCAGGCCGCGATCCTGCGCTGCGACAGGTCCGACCGCAAACAGGCCGAACAGAGCCGCAACCGTCAAAAGCCCAATGATACGCATATCGTCCCCCTCGCCCTTCTTATCCGAGCACGGCGTGCAGGTGGCCAGAGGGAATCGCCTCTCGGTTGCTCAATCGCTCGGTGGCGTGGCGGCGAAGTCGCGGATCAGCAGGGCGAGGTCGGCTTCGTGAACGCTGTCCGCCGCCGCCTCAGGCGTCATCCAGCGCCGATCGCGCTGGTGCGCCTCGGGCCAATCGCCCAGTTGGAGCACCACCTCCATCGGATAGACGGCGACGACATGGCGTCTCAGATCACCGCTGCGAACGATCTTGGCATAGCGGAAATGACCGATGGTCGCGTCGCCTATGGGACCACGAACGCCCGCCTCCTCCAGCGCTTCCTGGGCAGCCGCTTCGGCGTCGGTCTTTCCGGCCATACGACCGCCCTTGGGAATGACCCAGCGCCGCGTTTCGCGCGATGTGATCATCAGGATTTCCAGACCCGCCTCACCGAGTCGCCACGGCAGGGCTGCGACCTGACGCGTTTCCGACCGGCCTGTGCGTTTCGCGGCTTTGGCCATTCTCTATCCCCGTCCGGCGCGGCTTGCAAAACGCGGTTTACGTCGCTCCGTCAACCGCTCCGCGTCCGGAAAGTTCAGCCGAGCCGCCTTTCATCATAGGCGGCCTGAGCCTTGCTGACCTCGGCCATATTGTCCTCGGCCCAATCGATCATGGCCTGGAGCGCACCGACCAGCGTACCGCCCAGCGGCGTCAGGGCGTAGGAGACAGAGACCGGCACGGTCGGCGTCACCGTGCGGGCGACCAGTCCGTCCCGCTCAAGCTGGCGGACAGTCTGGCTCAGCATCTTCTGCGAAACGCCCTCGACACGCCGACGCAAGGCGTTGAACCGCATCGGTTCGTCCCGCAGCAGCGTCAGAACCAGCGTCGTCCACTTGTCGGCGACCCGATCCAGCAGTTGCCGCGTCGGGCAAGCGGCCGAATAGACGTCGGGCGAACGGGTTTCCGCCGGGTGACCAGATGAGAGTAAAGTGCCTTCTTGTGACATGCTGCACTTTATAACACCTGGTATCCGTTGGATACCACAGGAGATCATCCATGAAAGTCGCAGTCCTCGGCGCCAGCGGTCGCGCCGGCTCGGAAATCACCAAGGAACTGGCCGCGCGCGGTCATGCCGTCGTCGCCGTCGCCCGCAAGCCCGAGGCCATCCCTGCCCTGTCCGGCGTCACCCCGGTCGCGGGCGACGCCTCCGACTCCGCCGCCCTGGCGGAGATCATCAAGGGCTCAGACGCAGTGATCAGCGCCCTGCATCATGACGTCACGGCCGAAACCCTGCTGTCCGCCTTGAAGGCAGCCGGCGTGCCCCGACTGCTGGTCACGGGCGGCGCAGGCAGTCTGGAGGTCGCGCCGGGCGTGCGTCTGATCGACACCCCGGACTTCCCTGAGGCGTTCAAGCCCTACGCCCTGCCCGGCGTCGCCTTCCTGGACGGTCTGCGCGGCGAGACCCAGATCAACTGGACCTTCTTCTCTCCACCCGCCCTGATCGAGGAGGGGCCGCGTCTGGGCGTCTTCCGCACCGGCGGGGACCAGTTGATCACCAACGACAAGGGCGAGAGCAAGATCAGCTTCGCCGACTACGCCATCGCCATGGTGGACGAACTGGAACAGCACAAACACAGCCGCGCCCGGTTCACCGCCGCCTACTGACGCGACAGACACCGATCAAGAAAAAGGCCCCGGAGATCGCTCTCCGGGGCCTTCATCATTCTGGAACGTCGAGCGCTTAGGCGCCCAGCGAGGCCGGATCGACCTTGAAGCCCGGGCCCATCGTCGAAGACAGGCTGATGCGCTTCACATAGGTGCCCTTGGCGCCGGCCGGCTTGGAACGCACCAGGGCGTCCACGATGGCCTTCACGTTGGCTTCCAGGGCGTCCTGGGTGAAGGAGACCTTGCCGATGCCGGCGTGGACGATGCCCGCCTTCTCGACGCGGAACTCGACGGCGCCGCCCTTGGCGTCCTTGACGGCCTGGGCGACGTTCGGGGTCACGGTGCCGACCTTCGGGTTCGGCATCAGGCCGCGCGGGCCCAGCACCTTACCCAGACGGCCGACCAGGGCCATCATGTCCGGCGACGCGATCACGCGGTCGAACTCCATGAAGCCGCCGGCGATCTTTTCGTACAGATCTTCGGCGCCGACGTGTTCGGCGCCGGCTGCGGTGGCTTCGGCGGCCTTGGCGTCCTTGGCGAAGACGGCGACGCGAACGTCACGGCCCGTACCCGACGGCAGGTTCACAACGCCACGGACCTGTTGGTCGGCGTGACGCGGATCGACGCCCAGGTTGACGGCGATCTCAAGGGATTCGTCGAACTTCGACTTGGCGTTTTCCTTGGCCAGCTTGATGGCGTCGGTGAACGGCAGCAGGTCTTGGGTGACGCCGGTGCGGGCCTTTTGAGCCTTGGTTTGCTTGGCCATGGTTTAGCCCTCCACCACTTCGAGGCCCATCGCGCGGGCGGAGCCTTCGATGATCTTGGCCGCCGCGTCGAGGTCGTTGGCGTTCAGATCCTTCATCTTCTTTTCGGCGATCTCGCGCAGTTGCGCCTGCGTGATCTTGCCGGCGACTTCACGGCCGACCAGCTTCGAACCCGACTTCAGGCCCGTGGCCTGCTTCAGGTACCAGGTCGCCGGCGGCGTCTTGGTGATGAAGGTGAACGACTTGTCCTGATAGACGGTGATGACGGTCGGAAGCGGGGTGCCCTTGGCTTCCTTCTCGGTGCGCGCATTGAACTCCTTGCAGAAGCCCATGATGTTCACGCCGCGTTGACCCAGAGCCGGGCCGATCGGGGGCGAAGGCGTGGCCGAACCGGCCGGCACTTGCAGCTTGATATAGCCGAGGATCTTCTTGGCCATTGGTCTCTCCTATGAATGACCCGACGACTTAACGGCGGGCCGGTGAGCCGTGGTGCGGCATGGCTGCCTCCCACGGATTTGACGCTCCACGAGCCGAGGCCTGTCGAGCGAAGGCGCGCGTGTAACAGAGGGGGGACGGAAAGGCAAACGGGCGGCGTCACCTCCCCGTCGGCGAAGGCCGATGGGGAGGACAGGCGCCTCCGCGCATGGGGAGGCGAAACGAAAAAAGCCGCGCCCTTTCGGACGCGGCTTCAAATCTCAACCGGCGCCTGAGCGTCAGCCGGCGACCTTCTCCACCTGAGCATATTCCAGCTCGACCGGGGTGGCGCGGCCGAAGATGGACACGGCGACGCGCAGGCGGGCCTGTTCTTCGTCCACGCTCTCGACCGAACCGTCGAAGCTGGCGAAGGGTCCGTCGATGACCTTGACCTTCTCGCCGATGTCGAAGCGGATGGTGGGCTTCGGACGTTCGACGCCCTCTTCCACCTGGCCGATGATGTTCTGAACTTCGCGTTCCGAGACCGGCAGGGGCTTGGTGCCGCCGGCGGCGCCCAGGAAGCCCGTGACCTTCGGCGTGTTCTTGACCAGGTGATAGGCTTGGTCGGTCATTTCCATCTTCACCAGCACATAGCCGGGGAAGAATTTGCGTTCCGAGTTCACCTTGCGCCCACGACGGATCTCGACGACGTCCTCGGTCGGAACCAGGATTTCGGAGAAGGCGTCTTCCAGACCCTGCTGCTTGGCCTGATCACGCACCTGTTCGGCGACCTTCTTTTCGAAGTTCGAATAGGCGTTGACGATATACCACTTGTGGCGGGGATTGGCGGGCTTTGCGGGCGCTGCATCGGTCATGGGCGCGTCTTTCTCAGGATCCGAGAGCGATGATGTAGCGGAAGGCGAAACCGAGACCGGTGTCGACCACCCAGAAGAAGATCGCGGCGATGACCACCATGATGAAGACCATCACCGAAGTGATCCAGGTCTCCTTGCGGCTGGGCCACACGATCTTGCGGCCCTCCGCCATGACCTGCTTGTAGAAGTCGCTGGGGCTGGTGCGCGGCTTCTTGGGCGCGGGCGCATCGATGGTGATGGCGGCGGCGGCCGCAGCAGTCTGGGGCTTTGCGCCCGCCTGGGGCCGCTTGCCGGGAGATTTGGCCTTGGCCATCAGTTGCTCTTCACACAATTGTTCCTGTCGCCCCAGATGGGAAGTCCCATCCGGAAGCGACAGGGGGGATTGGCAGGAGTTGGGGGACTCGAACCCACGACCCCCGGTTTTGGAGACCGGTGCTCTACCAGCTGAGCTAAACTCCTAGACAATCGCGCGAACCCTCGGGTCCGTGCGTTCGCCAGAGGGGGGCGTATGCCCGACACCGCCCCGCATTTCAAGGGCGATGTGACACTTGTGACTAGTCTTCCAGATGCGCCGCAATGGCGGCCCGCTCGTCCTGGGCCTGGATCAGTTCCTTGAAGATCAACTTGTCGATGCGGCGGTCGTCCATATCGACGACCTCGACCTCGAATCGGCCGACCTGCACCACCTCGCCCTCATCCGGCACGCGCGACAGCTGGTGCAGAATCAGGCCGGCGACCGTGTGGAAGCCGTCGTGTTCGCCGAAGTCCTCGCCCAGGGTGTCAGCCAGATCGTCCAGGTCCGTCTGGCCGTCGACCAGCCAGCTGCCATCGGCGCGCTGATGGATCCAGGCCTGTTCCTCATCATGACCCTCGTTGAAGTCGCCGGCGATCATTTCCAGGATGTCGGTCGCAGTGACAACGCCTTCGAAGGCGCCGAACTCATCGACAATGAAGGCCATGTGGACCTTGGAGCCCTTCAGGATCTCAAGCGCCTTCAGCACCGAGGTCGACTGGGGGATGAAGGCCGGTTCGGCCACCAGGGGTTCGATGTCGAAACGTCCGTCGGTCAGCAAGGCGTCCAGCAGGTCCTTCTTGTGGACCACGCCCAGGGGATTATCGACGTCGCTCTCGCGCGCCACCACGATGCGCGAATACGGACAGGTGCGGATTTCCTCGCGCAGCACCGATTCGGGATCGTCCAGGGCGATCCAGAAGACGTCGTGGCGCGGCGTCATGGCCACCCGGACCGGGCGGTCGCCCAGACGCAGGATTTCCTCGATCATCACCTGTTCTTCGGGCTCGATCAGGCCGGCCGAGGTCCCTTCAGCCAGGATGGTCGCGACCTCTTCCTGGGTGACGTCCGAGCCATCGCGATCCTTGACGCCCAGAAGTTTAAGGATGCCCGAGGTCGAGGCCGTCAGCAGCAGCACAAAGGGTTTCAGCACGATCGCGAGGGTCGAGATCGGCGGCGCCATCTTGGCCGCGATGGTCTCGGGGAAGATCAGGGCCAGACGCTTGGGCACCAGCTCGCCGACGATCAGCGAGATATAGGTGATGCAGACCACGACCAGGGCCGTGGAGAAGATTTCGGTATAGGCGGCCAGCGCCGGGAAACTGGTCTCGAGGATCCGGTCCAATTCGCCTGCGATGGTCGCCTGGCCGTAGGCGCCCGCCAGAATGCCGATCAGGGTGATGCCGACCTGGACCGCCGACAGGAACTGGGTCGGCTCCTCGGCCAGTTTCAGCGCCTTGCGCGCCCCGCGATCCCCCTTCTCCGCCCGGCTTTGAAGCTTGGATCTCCGGGAGGAAACGACCGCCAGCTCGGTCATGGCGAACAGGCCGTTGAGCACCACCAGGAGCAGAACGACGACAATAGCGATGAGTAACATCTAGGGGTTTTTGGAGACCAACGCGGCGCAACAGACGGCGTCCGCGCAAAGACACTAGAGCACGGCGGCGCTTTGCGCCACGCTTTCCTTGCGTGTCAGCCCGCCCGGCCGGCCTCGATCGAGCCATAGGCGCCGGAAACCGGGCGTCCGTTCGCGTCATATTGCGACGCGCAGGCGCACAGGCCGAGCACGGTGCCGATGAACAGTCCGATATGAATTGCGCGTCGCATCGTGGTTGCCAATCGCTTAACGTCGATGAAGGACATAAACGATCGCTTAACTTTCCGGCAAGCCGGCGCCCCGCTCAGGGGAAAACCGCGGCCTAGCTCAGTCTCCCCTTCCCCGCGCCGGACGGCTAAGAGAAGGCCATGCAGACTCTGG
The DNA here is from genome assembly GCF_000698025.1 of Brevundimonas sp. EAKA. Taxonomy (NCBI): domain Bacteria; kingdom Pseudomonadati; phylum Pseudomonadota; class Alphaproteobacteria; order Caulobacterales; family Caulobacteraceae; genus Brevundimonas; species Brevundimonas sp. EAKA. The sequence goes on from NZ_JMQR01000040.1 coordinate 14,595, forward strand.
ACTTCCTCGACGCCCTACCCGACGGCGCCTTGTCTTCGCCTGCGGCCCAGCGCAACGCCGCCTCGATCCTGGACGTGTTGCGGACGCACCTGCCGGCGCGGGGGCAGGTGCTGGAGATTGCGGCCGGATCGGGCGACCACGCCCTGGCCTTCGCCTCGGCCCTGTCCGGTCTGGATTGGACGCCCAGCGATCCCAGCCCCCAGGCGCGCGACAGCCTCTCGGCCTGGCGGCGCGCCGGCCCGTCGAATCTGCGCCCGCCCCTGTCGGTGGACGCCGCCGATCCGGCGACGTGGCCGCAAGATCGGTTCGACGTCGTCTATTGTGCGAACATGACGCACATCAGCCCCTGGTCGGCGACCGAGGGGCTGATGGATCTGGCCGGTCGCGTCCTGCGACGCCCCGGCGGTCTGCTGGTTCTATATGGCCCCTATCGCGAGGCCGAGGTTCCGCTGGCGGCCTCGAACGCCGCCTTCGACGAGAGTCTGAAGGCGCGAAACCCGGCATGGGGCCTGCGGGACCGTGCGGCGGTCGAGACCCTGGCCCGGTCGCATGGCCTTGCGGCCACGCGCCGGGCTCCGATGCCGTCGAACAACCTGACCCTGCTGTTCAGAAGCGTCTGATTTCAGAGCGCGCCGATGGCGGCCGACAGCTGGGCGCGCTCGTTCAGCAAGGTCGTCTTGCCGTCCTTGAACAGGGCGCCCTGGGCCTCGACCGTCACGCCGAAGCTTTCAGCCGCAACGGCGACGCCGTCGGCGAAGGCGATGACCAGCAGATCATGGGCGCGCGCTAGGTCGATCAGCGATCGCACGGCGGCCAGGCCGGCCTCGTCCTGCGACCCGCCGGGCACGACCAGGCCTTTCAGACGGCCCTCGACGATGTCGGTCGCCGTCGCCGTCGCCAGAACGGTCACGCCGCCGGTGATCAGGCTGGCGTCGCCGGTCGAGATGGGCGCCAGGCCCACGCCTTCAGCCCGCAGCGCCCCTTCGACGTCGCCCAGTTCGCCGAATTCCATGTCACGTCGCATCACCAGTCCCATGCGCAGCCGGGTCGGAACGGGACGGTTGTAACCAGTGCGACGGGGTCCGGCGGAAGATTTGCTTTGAGCGTACAAGACGTCTCCTTCTAGGGTTTCAATAAACATCGAGATTCTGCGACAAAGGCCGCCGAACCATCGACACGAAGAACCAGAAAAACGAAAATCGACGGGTCCGACCATGGTCGTCCCGCACTCTGGATCGTTTGTGGAATGCCGCCTGATATAGTGAAAAATCCGGCAGGATCAACCTTGGACACCCCCGCATGTGCGCAGAGTGATCCTGACGGCCTTGACCCGCTTGCTCGCATCGGCGCCCGGCCCTAGACAGCGGCATTGATCGAGCGACGGAATCCGATGGCCTTCACCCGCACCTATGACGGCGACGAGCCCGTCCGCGTAAACAAATGGCTGGGCCAGACTGGCGTCTGTTCGCGCCGCGAAGCCGAGAGCCTGATCGCCGAAGGCCTGGTCTCCATCGACGGCGAGACCATCAGCGACGCGGGCCGCAAGATCGAGCCGGGCCAGACGCTGACGCTGAACGACACGGCCCAGCAAGCCCTGGCCTCGGGCATGACCCTGGTTCTGCACAAGCCGGTCGGCTACGTTTCGGGCCAGCCGGATCCGGGCAAGATTCCCGCCGTGCGCCTGCTGAAGACCCCCAACCGCATCGGCGAGGGCGAGACACCGGCGCGCGACGCCTCATTGCCCCCGATAGGCCGGCTGGACGAAGACTCCCGCGGCCTGCTGCTGCTGTCGTCGGACGGCGTCGTGGCCAAGGCGGTGATCGGGCCGGCGTCCGAACTGGACAAGGAATATCTGGTCGTCGTCGACGGCGTGATCACCGAAGCCAAGCTCAGCCGCCTGCGCCACGGCCTCGTGCTGAACGACAAGCCGCTCAAGCCCGCCCGCGTCACCCAAATCGAGCCCCAGCGCCTGCGCTTCGTCCTGACGGAGGGCAAGTATCGCCAGATCCGCCGCATGTGCGAACTGGTCGGGCTGGAAGTCGTGGACCTGTACCGTATTCGCATCGGCCCGCTGGAGTTGGGCGACCTGCCCGAGGGCCGCTGGCGTCACCTGACCGATCAGGAGCGCGCCGCGCTCATCGCCGCCTCGACGGCTAGTCCAACGTCCTGAACCACCGGTCCAGCAGTTCCGCCTCGGCGCGACGCGCCCCGGTGCGTTCCGCGGCTTCCGCGTCCACGCCCCACTGCTCCTCCTGAAACAGTTCGTCGATACGCGACAGTTCAAACGCCGCGACGCCTGCCAGCGCGCCCTGCTCGACGGCCAAGGCCAGCACCGCCGACCCGAGCAGCGGCACGGCGGTCGCAAGGCCTGTCAGGCGGAAATCGTCCATCGCCATCGCGTGCGCCTTCACCCGCGCGATGGCGTCGGGCGACTGGGGCCGATGCACGATGCCCGCGACTGGCTCCAGAGCCAGCCCCATCTCGCGCGCCGCCCAATCACGCCACGGCTCCCATTCACGGCGCTGGCGCTCGACCAGCGGCGTCGGATGTTCGGCCAGGTAGCAGACCACGTCCGACCCGGCGTAGGCGGCGATCTCTTCCGCCACCGGCTCACGCGCCTGGCCGATGCGGTCGATGGCGGTTGAGGCCAGTCGGGTCGCGGGCATGGTCGACGGCTGGACGATCTCACCCTGCGCCGCCCATTCCCCGGCGACAAGTCGGGCGGCGGCCTCGGTCGGCAGCACCAACGGCGCCTTGGCCGGCGTCTTGGGCGTCCGTCCGTCCAGCAGTACGGCCCAGCCGCCCCCCTCAGACGAATGGGCTGCATGCGGCCCGACCGAGACGGCCGTCCAGAAGCGACGCACCGTCTCCTGCGTTTCGCGGAACCCCTTGCGGGCGGCGACCATGGGATCGAGCGGGGGGATATGGCTCATCGAATTCTCTTCACGCCCAGGAAGGGATCGTCCTCAGCCTCGTCCTCGGAGAAGCCGAAGTGGGCGAAGCCGGCTTTCATTTCGGGGCTCAGAGGCGCCGTGACCTTCAGCAGGCCGCCGCGCGGGTGATCCAGCTCGATGCTGCGGGCGTGGAGCTGCAGCTTCAGCGGGCCGGACAACTCCCTGGATTTATCATCCCCGTATTTGGGATCGCCCAGGATCGGATGGCCGATCCCGGCCATATGGGCGCGCAGCTGGTGGGTCCGGCCGGTGAAGGGCCGCAGGGCCATCCATGAGGCGCGGTGCGAGGCGCGCGAGATCGTACTGAAGGCCGTCTCGGCCGGCTCGGCCTTGGGGTCCTTGCGCTCGGCCGGGCGCATCATCTCGAAGTCGTTGATGCCGGTCTTCTTCAACGGCATGTCGATCTGGCCCGAATAGGGTTTCGGATTGCCGATCACGATGGCCCAGTAAGTCTTCTTGGCCTGACGACGAGCGAAGGCGCCGGCCAGACGCTTGGCCGCCTCCGGCCCCTTGCCCAGCAACAGGACCCCCGAGGTGTCGCGGTCCAGACGGTGGACCAGGCGCGGACGATCCATCCCCTCGCCCCAGGCCGACAACAGACGGTCGACGTGACGGCTGGTCTTGGTGCCGCCCTGAACCGCTAGGCCGTGCGGCTTGTTGATGGCGATGACCATGTCGTCCTCATAGAGGACCAGCGACTTGGCGAAGGCGATGTCGCGTTCCGACAGGGTGTGCAGATCCCCGGCCTGACGCGAGGTGTCGTCCGGGATCGGCGGCACGCGCACGGCGGCGCCGGCGGTCAGGCGGCCTTCCGGCTTGATGCGGGCGCCGTCCACGCGGATCTGGCCGCTGCGGGCCATCTTCTGCACCTGGATGTTCGACAGATGCGGCCAACGCCTGCGGAACCAGCGGTCCAGGCGGATGCCGTCCTCGTCCTCGGCGACGTAGATGGTCAGGACTTCGCGCTTGGGCGCGTCCTCGATGGGCGGCTGGTCGGTCAAATGGCGGCTCCGAAGGCGCGGCGGGCGACCACCATGCCGATAAACAGGGCGACGACGGCCAGGACCACCGAACCGACGATATAGGCCGCAGCCAGTCCGTAGTCGCGACGTTCCAGCATCAGCGCCGCCTCAAGCGAATAGGTCGAGAAGGTGGTGAACCCGCCCAGCACGCCGACGGCGGCGAACAGGCGGATCGTCTCCTGGTGCGCATCGCCCCTGAAGGCGAGCCAGCCGACCAGCAGCCCCATGGCCAGACCGCCCAGCACATTGGCCGTAAAGGTCGCCAGCGGCCAGCCGGCGCCGGGCGTCAGCCGGGACATCAAGAGGACGAGGCCATAGCGCGCCATCGAACCGAGCGCGCCCCCGGCGGCGACGAGAAGAAACCGTGTCATGATCCGGCGCTATATACGCCGCCTTCGCCGAAAGCGAAGCATCCTGCGCGTTCGTGGCCGTCTGACTGAAACTTCACTTGCCCTGCGACAGGGTTAACGGCGATATCCGAGACGAACCGTCAGCGGGTTGGGGGAAGCCACGTCATGTCGCAGGAAGACAGCCAGAGCCCGGTGATCGCGCCGACCATGACGTCGCCGCCGCCTTCCCCGGAACCCGAACCGCAGTCGGTCGAACAGCCGCACGATCTGGCCCCCGCCGATGCGCCCGAGACGGCGCGCGCCGCGCCGCCGAACCCGACGCCTACCGAAACCCCAGCCGTGTCCGACGAAGGCGTGCTGCGCCCCATTCAGGAGAGCGATTACTTCACCCTGGACGACGCCTCGATCGCCAAGATATCGGGCAATATCGACCTCTACTTCAACCAGCCGCTCGATATCTTTCCCTTCTGGGAGAACGAGAAGAAGCCGGACCGTTTCCACGTCCTGTTCGCGCGCCAGATCGAGGAACGGTTCCCGGCGGACCGCGACATCCGCGGTCGGGTTCACGCCTATGGCCGACGCATCTTCCGCGCCCTGTGCGTCCATGTCGGCGTCAAGCGGCTGACCCAGGCCCTGGCCCTGATCGCCTTCGCCGTCCTGGCCGAGATGGGACCGACCCTGTTCGCGGACTGGGCCGGCGGGCAACCGGCCGGTCTGGGCCTGGGCCTCCTGGCCATGCTCGTCACGGGCGGGATCTTCTTCGGCGTCTCGACCATACTGTTCATCCAGTACCGGTTCCGGCTGGAGAACGACTCCTACGAGCTGTCGCGCGAGATCGTGCAGCGGACGCGGGAACTGCAGAACCTGTTCACCAACGCCCGCGCCCTGTCGGACCAGGCCGAGACCACCTACCAGATGGACGGCAAGGCCTGGGGCCAGCGCGCCCTCTATCTGACCCGGCTGGTCATGTGGATCGGGGCGCGGATGGAGTATCTGGAGAAGTTCATCCAGATGGAGCTGTGGCGCGTGCGGCGGGAACGCTACTGGATGCGCTGGTTCGGGCGGATCACCACGCCCGCCGTGCTGGTGATCTGGCTAGTCTTCTTCATCTTCTTCCCCGCCCCGGCGGCCAACGAGATCGGCTTCCGCATCCTTCAGATCATCGCCGTCCTGCTGGCATGCGGCGTGACCTGGCTGTCCTATTTCCGCTGGCAGACGCCTGCCCAGGCGATCCAGGACAAGCTGGGGGCCGAGGGCTGGGTCCGCTACGCGTCGCTGGACGTGGACAACACCGTCGGCGACCAGGTGCGGCGCGACAAGGAACGGCTGGTCGAATACCGCGCCCTGACGCGGGGGCGTTGATCAGCGCGGGATGGAGGCCTGGACCGATCGGGCGTCATAGGCGTTCGGACGGTCGGGCTTTGGGCCCCGCCCCATGATGATCTCCAGCGAGGTCGAGGTCGGGCTGGGGCCGCTGAAGTTCAGGCCCAGACCCACCCCGACGCCCGAGGCCGAATAGCCGCCGTATCGGCTGGATCCGCCGCCGATGGAGACGCTGCGCCGCACGCCGCCCGCGCCGCCGGGACGGCCGTCGGTCCAGCTCTGAGTCACTTCAAACCAGTCATAGCCCTGGTCCGTGGTCAGATCGGCGGCCCGCACCAGCGCATAGTCGGCGACAGCGCCCGGCGCCCCGACGCCGTTGTAGGTGACACGGTAACGGTTGGACTCGATCCTCTGCTCCGAATAGCCCTGCCCGCCCGGCGCGCGCTGGGCGCCGTAGGGGGCCAGGCTGGCGCAGGCGGCCAGGGCCAGGGTCGAGGCGGCGAGGCTGAGAATGGCGAGGCGCTTCATGGCGTTGTCTCCCTTTGACGGAGATAGCGTTGCTTGAGCCGGAGCGTTCCGTCTAGAGGCCCAAGGCCGAACGCAAACCCGCGAAATCGGCCGGCGGCGGCGCCTCCACCGTCGTCGTCCCGCCTTCGGGATGAGGAAAGCTCAGTTTCAAGGCGTGCAGCATAAGGCGCGGCGCCGGACCGACCTCTGTCGTCAGCGCCCCGCCATAGCGGACGTCGCCGATCAGCGGACGGCCCAGATGGGCCATGTGAACCCGCAGCTGGTGCATCCGCCCCGTCAGCGGCTCCAGCTCGACCACCGCCCCCTGATCATTGGCGGCTAGGGTCCGATAGCGGCTCTGCGAGCCTTGCGCCCCAGGCGCATCGAAGGCGACGACCCGCATATAGGACTCGCGCCCAATCTCTTCGCGGCGCAGCGGGGCGTCGATGGTCCCCGACGCCGGCTCCGGCGCGGCGGACAGCAGGGCCAGATACTGTTTCCGGAACCGCCTCATCTGCAGCGCCTTGCCCAGGAAACCCGCCGCCGGCTTGGTCTTGGCCGCCAGGATCACGCCCGAGGTGTCGCGGTCCAGACGATGCACCAGCTCCGGCCGCTTGCCGTTGGACCGAGCAAAGGCCCACAACAGGTCGTCCAGCGTATGGGCCTGGATCCGCCCGCCCTGGCTGGACAGGCCGGACGGCTTGGAAAAGGCGATCACATGAGCGTCCTCGTGGATCACCCATGACCGGACGGCGGCGATCTCATCCTCGGACAGGGCGACGGGGGTGCGGGTGGTCATCGGGGGCTTCTAGAGGTCAGTCCCCCGCCCCGTCCACCGCCCCATCTTTCGCCAGCCGCGCCCGCATCTCGGCCCAGCGCTCCAGCCGCGCCTTGACCTTCTCCTCATGCCCCTCGCCCTTGGGCTTGTAGAAGGTGCGGCGTTCCATCTCGTCGGGGAAGAAGTTCGCGCCCGAGAAGCCCTCGGGCGTGTCCGGGTCGTACTGGTAGCCCTTGCCGTAGCCCAGCGACTTCATCAGCTTGGTCGGAGCGTTGCGGATATGGGCGGGGGGCGTCAGCGATCCCGTCTCATAGGCCGCTTTCCTGGCCGCCTTGAAAGCCTCGTACACCCCGACCGACTTGGGCGCGGTGGCCAGGTGGACCACGGCCTGGGCCAGGGCCAGTTCGCCCTCCGGACTGCCCAGGAAGTCGTAAGTGTCCTTGGCCGCATTGGCGACCAGGATCGACAGCGGGTCCGCCTCACCGATGTCCTCGACCGCCATCCGCACGATCCGCCGCGCCAGATACAGCGGGTCTTCGCCCCCGTTCAGCATCCGCGCCAGCCAGTACAGGGCCGCATCCGGATCCGACCCCCGCACCGATTTATGCAGGGCGGATATGAGGTTGTAGTGTTCTTCTCTCGACTTGTCGTAGGCGGGCGCGCGGCGTTGCAGCACGCCGGCCAACCCCTGCACGTCCAGCCTCTCGCCTTCGGGCAGGTCGAACAGCACCTCCGACATGGTCAGCAGATAGCGACCGTCACCGTCGGCCAAAGCCAACATCGCCTGACGCGCCTCGGGCGACAGCGGCAGGGGCCGTTCCATATGCGCCTCGGCCCGCGTCAACAGCTGATCCAGCGCCGCATCGTCCAGCCGTTTCAGCACATAGACCTGAGACCGCGACAACAGCGCCCCGTTCAGTTCGAAGCTGGGGTTCTCGGTCGTAGCGCCCACCAAGGTCACGACCCCCGCCTCGACGAAGGGCAGGAAGCCGTCCTGCTGGGCCCGGTTGAACCGGTGGATCTCATCGACGAACAACAGGGTGCTCTGCCCCGCCGCCCGCCGCATCCGCGCCGCCTCGAACGCCTTCTTCAGATCGGCGACGCCGGAAAAGACGGCGCTGATCGACTGGTATTCATAGCCCGCCGCCTGGGCCAGCAGCCGGGCGATGGTGGTCTTGCCGGTGCCGGGCGGCCCCCACAGGATCATCGACCCCAGACGCCCCGCCTCGATCATCCGCCGGATCGGCCCGCCGGCGCCCAGCAGATGATCCTGCCCCACCACCTCGTCCAGCGTGCGCGGTCGCAGACGGTCGGCCAAAGGCGCGTCGGGGGGCAAGATGCCGGAGGCTTCGAACAGATCGGTCATTGCGACCTATGTAGTCGTGCCTAAAGCGGTTTTCACCCGTTAGTATGGTTCAGCGCCTCAGAGACTCATCATGACCGACGCCCATCCGAACCAAGGTCCGACCTCAGGCCTCACCCCGCATCTGACGATTCCGTCGCGCGGAGCCTCGGCCGCCATCGACTTCTACGTCATCGCCTTCGGGGCCGAGGTGCTGGATCGCCGCCTGGCCGACGACGGCGAACGACTGATCCACGCCCATCTGAAGATCAACGGCGCCAGCCTGATGCTGAATGACGAGTTCCCGGAATACACCGGCGTTCAGGACGTGCGACCCGCCGGCGTGACGCTTCACCTGCAGGTCCTCGATCCTGACGCCTGGTGGACCCGCGCCATGACCGTCGGCGGCGCCGAACCGGTCATGGACATGGCCGACCAGTTCTGGGGCGACCGCTACGGCGTCCTGCGCGACCCCTTCGGTCACACCTGGTCGATCGGCGGACCGAAGAGGAGCTGAGAGGAGGTCAAACGTCCTTTTCAGAAGACCCCAACGCCCGTTTCTTCTTGGCTGCGACCTTCTCCGTCTTTGTCATGAGGGAATCCATCAGAGTGAGAGGGCGTATGATTTGGCCCCGTCTGGTGAACCAGGAGGCAAGTTTCCAGGCGGCGACTAGGAAGACCGCAAGGCCGACCGCCGCAATGAAAAACTCGAAGGCGGTTGGTTCGCTCATGGCTGCGACAACAGACGGCTTGGCTCAGCCTCGACTTCAAGAACGTTGAGCTCAAGCGTCATCAGTTGCAAACTACGGTGTTGGAGCGGGCGATATTCTGACGCCGGAGGGCACGCCGACGGGATTCGCTGAGCCATTCGCCGCGCCGGTCGGTCCGGTATTCGACCACCGTATTCGGCAGGCAGGATTTCGCCATCGTCTCCTCGACCAGCCAGGCCTTGGTGCGCGCATCGGCATTCGCCAGTTCGCCGTCCAGACGTTGGACGCTCAAGGAGTTGGCTTCTCGGTACATGAGCCAACCGGGATTGATTCCGTTACGCGCAACGAAGGCTCGCTGACGTTCCGCGATCGGTTGGAGATCGACCCCGGCAGCGGCCATTCCGCCGTCCGGAACCAACTGTCGCGAGATCAGGCTGGGATCAATACCGCCGTGGATCACGATCACCGCGCCCGGCTCAACGATCAGCCGACCCGCCAGAGGGAGGAAATAGTTGGCGCAGGAGGAGTTGCACTCCTCCTTGACCGTCATGGTCAGACGCCGCCCCTCAAACCCCTCGGCGATCCGCATCGCCTGATCCGCCGAGCCGCCACGACTGGTCAGAATCAGTTCGGTTGTCGTAGGGGCGAAACGGCTTTCGACGCAGGCGGTCATGGCCGCATCGATGGGCCCGGACAGAACAAACGTCTCCGGCGTGGCCTGATGGCACAGATCGTCACGGTAGGCGGCCTCGGCGCCTCCAAAGCTCAAAAGCGAGAGAGCCAGTCCAATCGCGCAGGTCAGACCAACCCCGTGGTTCACGCCGCTCCCTTTCCCCTGAATTCGCCACGACCTCAGCGAGCAGGTCGCCAATCCAAGGTAATCGCCGGACAGCGCAGAGCAAGCCTTCTTAGCGCAACACGCCCCGAATCTGGCGCCCGCCGCGATTGACCACGATTTCCCACGGGCCGCGACCGGCGCCGGCGGCTTCGACGTCGCGCGCCGAAGCTATCGCGCGGCCGTTGATGCTGACGATCAGGTCGTTCTGGCGGAAGCCGGCGCGGGCGGCGTAGCCCCGGCCCGACACGCCGGTGACGATGACGCCCGTGGCGAACGGGTCGCCGCCCAGGCGGTCGGCCAGGGCCGGGTTCAGGGCCACGACCTGGGCCCCGGCGAAGGGGCCGGACTGGATCACGACGCCCTGGCGGGGGTCGGCGTCGCCGGGCAGGGTCTGGACCCGCGCGGTCAGGGTCTGGGGCCGGCCGTCGCGCAGGATGGCGACCTGGACCTGATCGTTCGGATTGCGTGAGCCGATGCGGTAGTTCAGCCCGTTCTGGTCGTTGATCTCCTGACCGTCCACGGCGGTGATCACATCGCCCTGGCGCAGACCGGCGCGGGCGGCGGGACCGTTGGCGTAGACGTCGGTGACGACCAGTCCCTGCGGCCGGCTGAGGCCCAGGCTGCCGGCGATGTCGCCGGTGACGGTGTCGCCCTTCACGCCCAGCCAGGGACGAACCACGGCCTTGGCGCCGCCCAGGGCCGAATCGACCACGCGCTTGACCATGGCGGCGGGCACGGCGAAGCCGACCCCGGCGGACGAGCCCGAGCGGGAGAAGATGGCGGTGTTGATGCCGATCAGGTCGCCGTCCATGTCCACCAGGGCCCCGCCCGAATTGCCGGGGTTGATGGCCGCGTCGGTCTGGATGAAGGAGCCGCTGTCGGAAATGCCGGTCTCGGTCCGGTTCAGGGCCGAGATGATGCCGTTGGTCACCGTCTGGCCCACGCCGAACGGATTGCCGATGGCCAGGACCAGGTCCCCGACCTGCTGTTCCTCCTGATCGTCGATGGCCAGGACCGGCAGGCGGTCGCTGACGTTCTCCAGCCGCAGCACGGCGATGTCGCTGCGCTCGTCGGCCAGGATGACGGTGGCGGGAAACTCGCGCCGGTCGTTCAGCACGACCTTGATCTGCTGGGCGCCGTCGATGACGTGGTTGTTGGTGACGACGATCCCGTCCGAGCGGACGATCACGCCCGACCCGACCGATTCCGCCACCCGCGCCTGGGGAATGCCGCCGCCGAAGAACTGGAAGAAGGGATCGGCCTGGACCCGCTGGACGCTGCGGGCCGAGATATTGACCACGGCCGGGGCGGCGGATCGCACCACCGGCGCGAAGCTGGACTTCATCCCCGCCGCATCGCTGGGCGCGGTGCGCGTCGGCTGGGCGAACTCGCCCTCCTGCGCCTTGGAATTGGTGGGGTTGCCGCAGGCCGACAGGGCCAGGGCGGCGACGAGCACGATCGATCGGGTCTGCATAATCATCCGAGGAGAACAGGCTTCAAGCCACACCATACCGCACCGTGTTTCGGGCCGGATCAAGGCGTCGGCGCGACATCAACGGACAAGCTTTCAGCCCGTTCCCGCAGCGTCGTGCAGACGAACGGAGGCGCTCCGTCCGTTCGGCGGAGTTTGGAGGCCCTTTGGAAGCGGAGGGCTGGGCGGGGCGCCGGGCCTTCGCCCGGAGTTTTGTGTTCTGAGTACCGTTTCGACGAAGGTTTGACGCCCCGCGCGAATGGTTGGCCTGCAAGCTCGGGGCGCCGAGCGGTGGCGGTCTTATCGCCTAACCCCATAAGCCTGCGACGGGTCGGCGGTCCCTGCGAAGAACCGTCCCGAGTGCGATCGAGTATCCCCCTCGACCCTCCGGCGACGTCCGGAGACGCCGTCGGCGCGGAGGAGTTGCACCCCCGCTCCCGTTCCATCCGCTCCCGCCGCCGCAAGGTCGCAGGCCAAGCGAGCCCTCCAAGCGACGAGACCGGGCGTGATTATAGGGGACGGGGAAACCCTGGCGGGAAAGTCGGGGCGAGAAACTGACAAGCCGTTGGAATCGTTACGGCAGGACCAGCGTCATTGTGACAGTTGGGGCCGTTCGGGCCCCCTCCGTCTCGCCGGCTTCGCCGGCGATCCACCTCCCCCAGGGG
>NZ_JMQR01000041.1:0-26295 GCF_000698025.1 Brevundimonas sp. EAKA
GGGGGCGGTCAGGCGGGTCGGCGGCAGGGTGTCGACGCCGAACGGATGGTCCTTGGTGTCCTTCTCGTTGGCGTTGACCTCGGAGGCGGCGACGAAGACGAAGCCCGCCTCTGCCGCCAGCTGTCGGACGAAGGCCTCCTGGACATAGCCGTTGGCCGCCACCGGATCCTGGTCCTCTTCCGGGGCCAGACGGTGCTGTTCGACGCCCAGGACGCCGCCGGGCTTCAGGGCGGCGAAGGCGTCGGAGAAGGCCTTTTCGGCGATCCCGGCCGCCATCCAGCCGTGCAGGGTGCGCATGAACAGGCACAGGTCGGCCGTGCCCGCCGGAGCCACTGGGCCGGAGGCGGCGCCGAAGGTGGTGAACTGGGGCTCGCCATACAGTTTCTTGTCGGCGCTGAACCGGGTCTGGAAGGCGGCGTTCAGGGCGGCCTGGGCCGGATCGGCGGTCGGACCTTCGGGGAACAGGGCGGCGATATAGGTCCCCTGGCCCCGCGTCAGATAGGGGGCCAGGATTTCGGTGTACCAGCCGCTGCCGGGCCAGAATTCGACCACCGTCATGCGCGGTTGCAGCCCGAAGAAGCGCAGGGTCTCCATCGGATGGCGGAAGGCGTCGCGGGGCCGGTCCTGGGCGCGCCACGGCCCGGCGACGGCCCATTCCAGCGATCCTTCGGGCGGACCAGCAGGGGCGGGCGGCGCCTCGGGGGCCTCCTCCTTCTTGGGGCCGCAGCCGGCCACGGCGATCAGGGCCAGAGCCGCGGCGCCGGACAACAGGAACCGGCGCGACGGGTCGCTGGAAATCGCAGAAAGAGCAGCCATCAAAACACCCCCTCGGAACGCCGGGCCCCGTGTCCGGCAAACCTTGGTCGAACGGGCATAAGCAGGTTCGTGGCGCGGGTCAAAACCCGACTATTCCGGTTTGCGGAAACGCAGGGTCATGCGGTCGCTTTCGCCGACCGCATCGAAGGTCGCGCGCTGATCGGGGGTCAGGGCGGCCGAGCCGTCGCGGGCCTGGGACTGGCGCACCGGCGGCAGGGTCCAGACGCCGAACGGGTGGTCGTGGTCGTCCCTGGGATTGGCGTTCAGCTCGCTGCGGGCCTCCAGGACGAAGCCGGCGTCCTGGGCTTCGTGGATCACATAGCTTTCGGGCACATAGCCGGTCGAGGCGACGTCGGCGACGTTCAGGCCCTCGGCGCTGCGGTGCTGTTCTACGGCCAGGATCCCGCCGGGCTTCAGGGCGGCGTAGAAGGCCTTCAGATAGGGCTGGGTGCGGCCGTCGCGGGACCAGTTGTGGAAGGCGCGGGCCACCAGGATGAAGTCGGCCGAGCCGGCCTCGACCCCCATGCCCTCGAGCGGGCGACCGACTCCGACATAGCGACCGCCGGTCGCCGCCGCATAGGGCTCCAGGATATGCCGCCACCAGCTGGCGCCGCCCGGCTCGATCTCGACCACCGTCATGCCCGGCGTCAGGCCCCAGAAGGTCAGGGCCTCATAGGGGTGACGGGCGGCGTCGCGAGCCCGGTCGGCGGCGGGACGGGTCTGGGCGTCGACGGCGGCCTTCAGGGCCGTATCCTCCTCGAAGGTCGGCATGGCGCTGTACAGGGCCGAGCGCGGCGGCGTCCAGGCGCCTTCGGTCTGGGAGGGCGGCTGGGCCGGAGATTGGGCGGCGGCCATCGTCGGGGCGACGGTCGAGAGCAGGGCGGAGAGGCCGAGGGCGGCGAGACGCATGGGCGTGTTCCTTGATCCGGTTCGCCCCTCCTTACGGAGCATCGTGGCCGGCGCAAATGACGATCCCGAGACGCCGACGATTTGCCGCGTATTCCACCCCCTTGACGCCGGTTCGCCGCATCCCATTTCAGTGTCCGAGAGCGCCGGTTCCGGGCTCTCCAGACCGACGGCGCCGATTTCGGGTCGCCGGGCTGAACTCCTACCGTCCGGGCAAACCGCCGGGCGGCTCAACCTTGCTGATCCTCAGGAGGATGCTGATGCGTACCTATGATTTCACCCCGCTGTACCGTTCGGCCGTCGGTTTCGACCGTCTGGCCAATCTGCTGGAAACCGCCGCGCGGACCAGCCAGGACGGCGGCTATCCGCCCTATAATATCGAGACCACGGGCGAGAACGCCTATCGCATCGAGATCGCCGTCGCCGGATTCTCTCCCGACGAGCTGAATATCGAGGTGAAGGAAAACCTGCTGACCGTGACCGGCCGCAAGACCGCCAACGACGACGCCGAGGCGCAGAAGACCTATCTGCACCGCGGCCTGGCCGAGCGCGATTTCGAGCGCCGCTTCCAGCTGGCCGACTATGTGGTCGTGAGCGAGGCCAATCTGGTCAACGGCCTGTTGTCGATTTCGCTGAAGCGCGAACTGCCGGAAGCGCTCAAGCCCCGCCGCATCGAGATCGGCGCCGGCCAGCCCCTGATCGAGGGCAAGGCCCAGACCAAGGTGGAAGACAAGGCGGCCTGATCCGCCTTCGGACCCGAGACTATGGAAGGGCGGCGTTCGCGCCGCCCTTTTTCTATGCCGACTTTTGGGCCGCCAGATGCGCGAAGGCGGCGACCACCTGTTCATAGGCCGGGCGTTTGAACGGCACGATCAGTTCGCAGGCCTCGGACAGGGCGCCCCAGCGCCAGGCGTCGAACTCGATCTCGTCGTCGGCTTGCAGGTCGATCTCGCTGTCCTGTCCGGTGAAGCGGAAGGCGAACCACTGCTGGCGCTGACCCACGAAACCGCGCCAGGCCTTGGGGTTGTTCATCGCCTCGGGCGGGAAGTCGTACAGGATCCAGTCGTCGGTCCGCGCCAGGAATTCGACAGAGGTCACCCCCGTCTCCTCGCGCAGTTCGCGCAGGGCGGCGGCCAGCAGATCCTCGCCCTCGTCCACCCCGCCCTGCGGAAACTGCCAGTTATGCGGGCCGGGCGTGGCGTGGCGCCGTCCGTACCAGACCCGGCCTTCGGCGTTGAAAAGCACGACCCCGACATTGGGGCGGTACAGACTGAGGTCGGTCATTACCGGCCGGACCGCAGGGTCATGGCCGAGGCGGGCGCCAGCTGCAGACCGCGCTGTTCCAGACCGGCGGTCCAGCGGGCGGCGGCCTCGACCGTCACCGGATAGGAGAAGCCGGTCCCCAGGGCCGAGCCGCGCAGCTTGGCCTGGGCTTCCAGACTGTTCAGGGCGGCGATGATGGCGGCGGGGGACTGGGTCTGATCGATCACCTTGTCGGCGCTGGCGCGGGCCCAGGCGCCGGGACGGCGCTGGAACGAACCGTCGTCCAGGAAGGCGATCCCGCGCTGGCGCAGGGTCGACAGGAAGGCGCTCATTCCCGTGTCCGAGGTGGCGAACCGGTCGCCCAGATAGTTGGTCACGCCGAAATAGCCGACAGCGCGGCCCAGCAGCCAGTCCATCTTGGCCTGGACGTCGTCCGGGGTTCCGCTGGCCAGCAGCGTATAGGGGCCGGGGTCGTTGTCGGGATAGCCGGTGGGCTCCATCGGCATTTCCAGCATGACCTCGTGGCCCTGGGCGCGGGCCTGGTCGATCCAGGACTGGAGATTGTCGGCATAGGGCACGAAGCTGAGCGTCACCTCGGGGGGCAGGCGTTCGATGGCCGCGCGGGTGGTGACGGCGTTCAGCCCCAGGCCGCCGACGATCAGCGCCACGCGCGGCTTGCCGTTCGAGCGGAACGGACGGGCATAGGCCTGAGCCGGAACGCGGCCGTCGGGCGCGATCATCGGCAGGGGGCCGCTGGGACCGGGTTGCGACAGGCCGGCGATCGGGGCCTTGGCCAGCGGAGACGCCGCCTGGACGGGGGCGCTATAGCTGGCCCCGCCCGCGACGGTGGCGCCGTCCGGCAGGGTGATCACGGCCTCGCCGCCTGCGGCGCCGCTGGGGTCCCCGGTTCCGGTCAGGTCCTGATACAGGCCCATGGCCCCCATGGAGAAGGCCTCGAACCCGGTCGGGGCCGGGGCGGGCGCGGCCTCTTCACGATGCAGGGCGATCCGGGCTGAAGGCGTGCCGGCGCGCGGGTCGCCGAGGACGGTCAGAAACAGGGCCGTCGCGGACAGCAGGAAGAGGCCGGAAAGCCCCGCGATCACCGGCGGCTTCTTCAGCGCGGCGACGACGGGTTTCAGGCTCGGCTTTCCACGCGCCGCGGGCGGAGAACCGGCGGCGGCGGCGAGGGCGGACTGGCGTTTGGCGAACATGGACACGGGGCGGAATCCTTCACGCCCAGTCTTGCATCGCGCCGGTTAAGAAACCCTAACGGCGGGTTCACCATGACCTTTCCTATCGCGACCTGTCATGGAACGTGCGTTGACGGCGGCGTTTCGGCTCTTTCACATGCCGGTCTCCCCGCTGCCGACTAGGACATGCCGATGATGACCCCCGCCGCCGACGACGCCCTGCGTGAAGAAGTCCGACTGCTGGGCGGCATTCTGGGCGAGGTCATTCGTCAGGAAGGCGGCCAGGATCTGTTCGATCATGTCGAGGCGGTGCGCCAGGCCTCGGTCGCCTATCACCGCGACCCGGCCTCGCATCCGGCCAAGCGGCTGGAGAAGCTGTTGACCGCCATGACGGTGGATCAGGCCGCCGGCCTGGCCCACGGCTTCGCCCTGTTCTCCCTGCTGGCCAATATCGCCGAGGATCGCGCCACCCGTCGTCGCGCCCAGGACCAGGTCGTGGCCGGCGCCCGTCCCGATACGCCCGAAGGCGCCCTGCAACGGCTGGCCGAACAGAAGGTGGACAAGGCGGCGGTGCGCGCCCTGCTGGACGAGGCCCTGGTCTCGCCGGTCCTGACCGCCCACCCGTCCGAGGTGCGGCGCAAGAGCGTCATCGACCGGATCGCCGCCGTCAGCGACATGCTGGCCGCCTGCGACAAGGCCGGCGACGCCTGTTCCGCCGCCCAGATCAACCAACCGCTGCGCCGCCAGATCGTCATCCTGTGGGCCACGCGTCTGGTCCGCACCCAGGGACTGGTGGTGCAGGACGAGATCGACACCGTCGTCTCCTTCCTGGACCGCATCTTCCTGCGCGTCGCGCCGAAGCAGTTGTCGGCCTGGCGGCGCCTGCTGGACGCCCCGGACCTTCAGCCCTTCATGCGGGTCGGCACCTGGGTCGGCGGCGATCGGGACGGCAATCCGAACGTCGACGGCGCCGTGCTGGCCGCCGCCTTCCGCACCCAGTCCCGCGCCGTCCTGGGCTATTACCTGGAAGAGGTTCACGCCCTGGGCGCCGAGCTCAGTCTGGCGGCCGAACTGGCCCAGGTCTCGCCGGAACTGGCCGTCTTGGCGGACGCCGCCCACGACCCGTCCCCCCATCGCGCCGACGAACCCTATCGACGCGCCCTGACCGGCGTCTACGGTCGCCTGGCCGCCACCTATGAGGCGCGGGGCGCAAGCCCGCCGCCCCGCCGCGCCGTTGTCGCCGCCGAGCCCTACCCCGGCCCCGACGCCTTCGAGGCCGATCTGAAGATCATGCGCGACAGCCTGATGGCGTATAATGGCGAGGTCTTCGCCGACGACCGGCTCAGCGACCTGGTCACCGCCGTCGAGATCTTCGGCTTTCACATGGCGACCCTGGACCTGCGCCAGAACTCGGACGTCCACGAACGGGTCGTCGCCGACCTGCTGAAGACGGCCGGGGTCTGCGCCGACTATTCCGGTCTGGACGAAGAGGGGCGGCTTTCGGTGCTCGCCGCGGAACTGGCCTCGCCGCGCCTGTTGTTCAGCCCCTATGCCGACTACGCCGCCGAAACCCTGAAGGAGCGCGGCATTCTTCAGGCCGCCGCCGAGGCCCTGGCCGCCTTCGGCCCCCAGGCGATCCGCACCCATATCGTCTCCAAGACCGACGCGGCCTCGGACCTGCTGGAGGTCTATCTGCTGCTCAAGGAGGTCGGCCTCTATCGCCCCGAGGATCCCGCCGCCTGCCCGATCCAGGCCGCCCCCCTGTTCGAGACCATCGAAGACCTGCGCGCCTCGCGTCCGACGCTGGAGCGCCTGCTGAAGGAGCCGTCCGCCCTGGCCGTCGCCAAGGCGCGCGGCGTTCAGGAAGTGATGATCGGCTATTCGGACTCCAACAAGGACGGCTCGTATCTGACGTCCGGCTGGGAGCTGCACGAGGCCTCGCGCGCCCTGGTCGAGGTGACCAAGGCCGCCGGCCTGAAGCTGCAGCTGTTCCACGGGCGCGGCGGCACGGTCGGGCGCGGCGGGGGTTCGTCCTTCGCCGGGGTGCTGGCCCAGCCGGAAGGCACGGTTCAGGGCCGCATCCGCACCACCGAACAGGGCGAGGTCATCGCCAACAAATACGGCGAGCCCGAGATCGCCCTGCGCAACCTCGACGCCCTGACCTGCGGCGCCGTCCTGGCCTCGCTGGACCAGGGCAAGGATCACGTGTTCACCGCCGACCACGGCGCCACCCTGTCGGACCTGTCCGCCCGGTCGATGGCCGCCTATCGCAAGCTGGTCTATGAGACCGACGGCTTCGTCGACTATTACCGCGCCGCCACCCCCATCGCCGAGATCGCCGATCTGAAGATCGGCTCGCGCCCGTCATCGCGCACCGCCTCGACCCGGATCGAGGATCTGCGCGCCATTCCCTGGGTGTTCAGCTGGTCGCAGAGCCGGGTCATGCTGCCCGGCTGGTTCGGTTTCGGTTCGGCCGTCCAGGGCCAGGACATGGCCGAACTGAAGGCCATGGCCGAGGTCTGGCCCTTCTTCCGCACCCTGGTCCAGAACATGGAAATGGTCATGGCCAAGTCGGACATGACGGTCGCCCGCCGTTACGCCACCCTGGTGCCCGATCCGGCGCTGGCGGCGCGCATCTATGGCGAGATCCGCGACGAGTGGCAGAGAACCCACGACGCCGTCCTGGCCATCACCGGCCATGACAGGCTGCTGGGCGGCCAGCCCGAGCTGGATCGGCTGATCCGGCTGCGGATGCCCTATGTCGAGCCGCTGAACCATGTGCAGATCGAACTGATCCGCCGCCGCCGCGCCGGGGATGAAGACCCCCGTGTTCGCGAGGGGATTCTGCTGGCGATCAACGGCGTGGCGGCAGGGCTGCGCAACAGCGGCTGATTACAGCCGCAACCATGACGACGATTTAATCCGCCTGTCTTGGATCGGCGGCTGAACCCTCATTGAGCTGTTACACAACACGCGTATTGCGCCTTCGTCGCCGTTTCGAGCGATTATCTTTCTCTTTAGGAGCAAAGCGATGAAGGTTCTCTCCCCCGTTCTCTTCGCCGTCGCCGTCCTGTCCGTGTCCCCCGCCCTGGCCCAAAGCGATGACGCGCGGATCGCCTTCCGCGATCTGGACCTGTCCTCGGCCGCCGGCGCCGCCGCCTTCGACGGCCGCATCGACCAGGCCGCCGCAGACCTGTGCCGCAACTTCACCGTTACGGGCAGCCGGATCGTTCGCAGCCACGCCTGCCGCTCGGCCGTTCGCGCCGAGGCGATGCGCCAACTGCCGCGTTCGCGCCAGGTCGACTACGCCCGCGCCCCGCGCGACGCCCGTCAGGTCGCCCAGGTCGTCGGCCTGTTCGCCAACAGCTGATCCAAGACCGGCGAAGGGCGCCCGTCGCCCTTCGCCGCATCGGCCGGCCTACAGCCACTTCGTGCGTTTGAAGGTGATGTAGAGGCCGACGCAGACCGCGACGATCAGACCCATCACGGCCGCGTAGCCGTAACGCCAGTGCAGTTCGGGCATGAACTCGAAGTTCATGCCGTAGATGCCGGCGATGGCCGTCGGCACGGCCAGCAGCGCCGCCCATGAGGCCAGCTTGCGGGTGATCACCCCCTGCCGCTGCTGTTCCAGCAGATTGGCGACCTCGAACACCGAGGCCAGGATGTCCGTCAGCCCGTTCAACCGGCTGTTCACCCGACGCACATGGTCGGCGATGTCGCGGAAATAGGGTCGGATGTCCGGGTCGATACAGGGCAGGTCCAGCGACTGCAGCCGACCCGCCACCTCCTCCATCGGCCCCAGGATGCGCCGGAACTTCAGCAGTTCGCGGCGCAGGGTGAACAGGCGGCGGATCTCGCGCCGCGACAGGAAGGCCTCCAGCGCGCGCTGCTCCAGCTCCAGCACGCTGTCCTCGGCTCCGTCGACGATCGGCACATAGGCGTCGGCGATGAAGTCCAGCACCCCGTGCAGGACGAAGTCGGGACCGGCGCGAAGCTGTTCGGGGGAGGCCTCCAGCTGGGCGCGCAGGGCCGTGTGCGACCGGGCCGAGCCGTGGCGAATGCTGATAACGTGGTCCGTGCCGACGAAGACGTGGGTCTCGCCATAGCGGATGACGTCGTCCACCTTTTCGGCGGTGCGGGCGACGACGAACAGTTCGTGGCCATAGACTTCGACCTTGGGCATCTGGTGGGCCGACAGGGCGTCCTCGACCGCCAGGGGGTGAAGGTGGAACCGCTTCACCAGGACATCGAACTCGGCGTCGGTCGGCTCGTGCAGGCCGATCCAGACGAATTCGCCGGGTTTCATCGTCAGGCCCTTTTCCGTCAGCGGCGCCGCCCGTACGCGCTTGCCGTCACGATAGACGTAGGAGGCGACGACGGACATGCGGGCTCTTCTCTCGGCGGATTCTGATCCTGATCTAGGCCAGGTCGCGCCCAAACGAAACGGCCGGCGGATCGCTCCGCCGGCCGTTCGCTCATTCAGTCCAACTCGGCCGAAGGCCGACAGGCCAGGATCAGGACACCGGGAAGCCGCGGACCTTCAGCAGGGCCGCCACGTCCGGGGCGCGACCGCGGAAGGCGCGATAGGCTTCGGCCCGGTCGGTAGTGTTGCCCGGCGCCAGCATGATCGACTTGAACCGGCCCGCGATGTCCGGATTGAAGACGTCGCCCGACTCCTCGAAATAGGCCCAGGTGTCGGCGTCCATCGTCTCGGACCACAGGTAGCTGTAGTAGCCGGCCGAATAGGCGTCGGACGTGAACAGGTGATTGAACTGCGGCAGGCGGTGCCGCATCACGATCTCCCTGGGCATGCCGATGCGCGCCAGGCTGGCCTTCTCGAAGGCGTCGATGTCGGTCGGCGGCGTGGTTTGCGTGTGCAGGTCCATGTCGACGATGGCGGACGACAGGTAGCTAACCGTCGCATAGCCCTGGTTGAAGGTGGACGAGGCCTGGATCTTGTCGACCAGGGCCTGGGGCATGGCCTCGCCGGTCTGATAGTGTTTCAGATAGCCGTCCAGGATCGGCCGGCTCAGCACCCAGTGCTCGTGGACCTGCGACGGATATTCGACGAAGTCGCGCGGCGTATTGCCGAACGACGGATAGGTCACGTTCGACGAGAAGTAGTGCAGGGTGTGGCCGAACTCGTGGAACAGGGTCTCGGCGTCGTCCAGCGAGATAAGCACCGGCTCGCCGGGCTCGGGCTTGGTGAAGTTGTTGTTGTTCGAGCCCAGGATCACCTTCGATCCGTCTAGCGTCGAGAAGGACCGGTAGGTGGTCATCCAGGCGCCCGAACGCTTGCCCGGACGGGCGTAGTCGTCGGTGTAGTAGAGGCCGATCAGCTTGCCGGTGGCCTTGTCGTGCAGTTCATAGACCTCGACGTCCGGCTCGAAGGTCGGGACCGAACCCTTGGGCAGTTTGGTGAACTTGAAGCCGTACAGACGTTCGGCCATGGCGAAGGAGCCAGCGCGGACGGCGTTCAGTTCGAAGTACGGCTTCAGCTGGTTCTGATCCAGGTCGTACTTGGCCTTGCGCACCTTCTCGGCGAAGTAGAGGTAGTCCCACGGCTCGATGTCGAAACCGGCGATCGCCTTCATGTCGGCGACCTCCTCGGCCACGCGGGCCTTGGCGGGAGCCCAGACGCGGTCCATCAGGTTCTGCGCATTGGCCGGGGTCTTGGCCATGGTGTCCTGCATCCGCAGTTCGGCATGGTTGCGATAGCCCAGCAGCTTGGCCCGCTGATCGCGCAGCTTCACGATCTCGGCGATGGTCGCATTGGTGTCGTTGGCGTCGCCGTTGTCGCCGCGATTGACGAACTTCTTCCAGACCTGCTCGCGCAGGGCCCGGTCGTCGGCGAAGGTCAGGAAGGGATCGACGGCCGAACGGGTGTTCAGAATGGCCCAGCCCTGGAGATTGCGGCTGCGCGCGGCCGAGGCGGCGGCGGCCTTGTTCGAGGCGGGCAGGCCGGCCAGGCCGGCTTCGTTGGTGATCAGGGTCCAGGCGTTCTCGTCGGCCACCACCTTCTGGCCGAAACGGGTGAAGGCGTTGGACAGGGCGGTGTTGATCCGGCCCAGCTCGGCCTTGCCGGCCGCGTCCAGATTGGCGCCCGAACGGATGAAGGCGTCGCGACGACGCTCGGCCAGACGCTTCTGCTGGGCGCTCAGGCCCATGGCGTCGGCGTTGTCGGCGACGGTCTTGACGCGCTGGAACAGGGCCGCGTTGAAGGTGATCTCGTCCGAGGCCGCCGACAGGATGGGCGACAGTTCGGTGTCGACCGCGTCATAGGCCTCGCCGCCGATATTGGAGGTCATGACGCCATAGAGGTTGGACGCCCGGTCCAGCGGCTCACCGGCCAGCTCCAGCGCCGCCATGGTGTTGGCGAAGGTCGGGGCCTCCGGGTTGTTCGCGATGGCGGCGATGTCGGCGCGTTGCAGCTCGATGCCTTCCAGCATGGCCTCGCGCAGCTTGGCCGGGGTCACCTTGTCGAACGGCGGCAGGCCGTCATACGAACCGGTCCACGGCTGCAGCAGTTCGGCCTTGGGCGTCGCGGCCGGCAGGACGGCGCGGGCGATGCGGCCTTCTTCAGCCAGGTCCATGGCGGTCGGCGCGCCGGCGGCGGGCGTAGCGCCGGATCCGGTGGAGGCGCAGGCCGAGAGGGCCATCAGGCTGCCGCCCGCGATGAGAAGCTGGCGTCTGTGCATGGAATGCTCCGTGGAAAAATCATGTCGGTGTCACACTTAGGCGCACCGGACCGGATCGTCACCTGTCCCGCCCGTTAAAGGCCCGTAATCTTGTTGGATCGATCGTCGCACTGTTCTAAAGCCCGGATATGGCTATTGGCGTTTTCGACTCCGGCGTGGGCGGCCTGACCGTCCATCGCGAACTGACCCGGCGCTTTCCGCAGCGCGACTTCGTCTATCTGGCCGACCAGGCCCACGCGCCCTATGGCGGGCGCGGCGGCGAGGACATCGTCGAACTGACCAGGGCGGGGTGCGAGCGGCTGTTCGAGGCCGGCGCCTCGGTCGTGGTCCTGGCCTGCAACACCGCCAGCGCCATCGCCCTGCGCCGTCTGCAGCAGACCTGGATCCCCGGCCTGCGCGAACGGCTGGGCCGGCCGGTCAATGTGCTGGGCATCATCGTGCCGACCATCGAGGCCGCGACCGGCAAGCCCTGGAGCTTCGAGGCGGAGCGCGCCGCAGAAGGGGATAAGGTCGAGGCGATCGCTGTCACCGGCGTCTTCTGCACCGCCGCCACCGCCATCAGCCGCGTCTTCGAGATCGAGATCGACAAGCGGCGCGAGGACATCGCCGTCTTCTCCGAACCCTGCCCCGGCCTGGCGGGCCTGATCGAGCTGGGCGCCCCGCGCGAGGAGTTGAAGGTTGTGGTGGACGACCACGTCGACGCCCTGCGCCGCCGCATCGGCCGCCACCCGGACAAGGCCATCCTGGGCTGCACCCACTATGAGATCATCGCCGAACTGTTCGCCTCGGCCCTGCCGGCGGGCACGGTGCTGATCAACCAGCCGACCGCCGTGGCCGATGCGCTGGAGCGGTATTTCGCGCGGCACCCCGAATTCGAACTGGGCGACAGCGGCCGCCGCGACTTCCTGACGACGGGCCAGGCCGGTCCGCAGTCGGAAATGGTGTCGCAATTCTGGGGCGCGCCGCTGGCGTTCGCCCAGGCGTAGGGGCGGACACGGCGCCGACGCGGTGCTCCGCCACCGCACGTCATCCTAGGCCTTGTGCCTAGGATCCATACTCCCGGTGTCGGACTATGAGGCGCAGACTTTGCCGCTCTTCGCTATGCGGCGGGTCCTGAGTCTATGGATCCTAGGCACAAGGCCTAGGATGACGGTTGTGGGGGTGGGTGGAACTCAACACCCCGGACAGTCCGGCAGGGCCTCGCTCTCGAGCTGAAGCGTCGTGTGGCGGATCGAATGGCGTTTCGCCAGCGCCTGAGCCTCCATCAGCAGGGCGACGCCGTCCTCGCGGTCATGGACCAGATGGGCCGTCAGGGCGGTCTCGGTCGTGGACAGGCCCCAGACGTGCAGGTCGTGGACCGCGCGCACACCCGGCAGCCCCATCAGCGCCTTTTCCAGCTTGGCGACGTCCACGTCGGCGGGCGCCCCGTCCATGGCCAGATTGACCGAGTCCTTCAGCAAGCCCCAGGTCGACCACAGGATCACGGCGACGATGACCAGGCTGACGATCGGATCGACCAGGGACCAGCCGGTCAGCATGATCAGCCCGCCGGCCGCCACCACCCCCAGCGACACGCCGGCGTCGGCCATCATGTGCAGATAGGCGCCCCGCGCGTTCAGGTCGTGCTGGGACTTCATGAACAGCAGGGCGGTGCCCAGATTGATGACGAAGCCGATGGCCGCCACCGTCATGATCACGCCCGAGCCGACCGGCGCGGGTTCTGCAAAACGCCGCACGGCCTCGAAGGCGATGGCCCCACAGGCGAAGATCAGCAGCAGGGCGTTGCCCAGGGCCGCCAGCACCGTCGCCTTGCCGAAGCCGTAGGTGCGCCGGCCGCCCGCCGCCCCGTGCGCCCCGCGCCGCGCCAGCCAGGCCGCGCCGCCCGCCATGGCCAGGCCCAGGACATCCGACAGATTATGCCCGGCGTCGGCCAGCAAGGCGGTCGAATCCGCGATCAGGCCCGCGCCGAACTCGCAGAAGACGAAGGCCAGATTGACCACCAGGCCGACGGCGTAGCGCCAGTCGCCGGTGTCCACCGGTCCATGGGCGTGCCCATGCCCATGATGATGGTGGTGATGGCCATGCGAAGAGTCATGGCCGTGATCATCATGATCGTGCCCATGATCGGAATGGTCGTGTTCAAGCGAGACGTTCATGGCTCCGCCTATACGCCTTTTGCGCCAACGGCCAAGCTGGTACTTGATAACGCATTGAATGTTATCATGTAATATCCATCAATGCGGCTGGAGAACGATCACCAGCCCCAGGGCGATCAGGGCCACGCCCAGCACCGCCCCTTCATAGCGCGCCCACCGCTCCATCCGCAGGATCGACGCGCCCGCGCTGGCCAAGCCCGTGAACACCGCCATGCCGGCGATGGTGCCGACGGCGAAGACCAGGGTCAGCAGAGCCAGGGCCGCCAGGCCCTGGGAGGCCGAAGACAGATAGATGGGCAGCAGCACCTCGCCCGGCGACACCGCCATCATGGCGACCAGGCCCAGGAAGGCGGCCTTGTCGGACACGGCCGGCGGCGCGGCCTCCATCGTCGGGCCGCCGGCCGTTGCGGGCCGCAACACCGTGGCGCGCGCCAGATAGAAGGCGCCGAACAGGAACAGCAGCACCGCCGCCAGATGAGGCAGGAGCCCCTCGACCCACTGATCCAGCGCCAGGCCCGCCGCCACGATCAGGCCGCCGACCACCGCCGTCGAGGCGATATGGGCCAGGCCCGCCGCCGTTACGGCCAGCAGCACGCGCGACGCCCGCCAGCCCTGCGCCCGACCCACCAGGGTGAAGGGCAGCCAATGGGTCGGCAGGGCGGCGTGCAGGAAGGCCGCGACGAAGCCGCCCCCGAGCAGGGACAGCAACACGGACGGTTCGGAGACGGGCGACATGGGCGGGCCTATACTCCGTTACTTTATAACGGTCGAGACCAATTCCACCTTACAGCCAGTCGGCGAAGGGTTCCCGGTCCAGCATGTCTTCATAGGTGGGGCGCGGCCGAATGACGGCCCACTGGTCGCCGTCGACCAGAACCTCAGGGACCAGGGGGCGGCTGTTGTATTCGCTGGCCATGACGGCCCCATAGGCGCCGGCCCCGGTGAAGACCACCAGATCCTCGGCCTCCAGCGGCGGCAGGCTGCGGTCGCGCGCAAAGGTGTCGCCCGTCTCGCAGACCGGCCCCACCACGTCATGAGACAGGGCGGCGCCGGGACGGGGATTGACCGGCTTGATGTCGTGGAAGGCGTCGTACAGGGCCGGGCGCATCAGGTCGTTCATCGCCGCGTCCAGCACCAGGAAGCGCCGCCCGTCCGAGCGTTCGTTGACCTGGATCACCTGGCTGAGCAGCACCCCGGCGTTTGCGGCCAGCAGACGCCCCGGCTCGAACGCCGCCTCGACGTCCAGCCCGGACAGGACCCGCGCGGCCATGGCCACATAGTCGGCCGGCGAGGGCGGTTCGACGCCGCCCGAATAGGGCACGCCCAGGCCGCCGCCCAGGTCCAGCCGCGTCACCGCATGCCCCTGGGCCCGCAGATCTCGGGTCATCTGGGCCAGCACCGTGAAGGCGGCCTCCAGCGGGGCCAGGTCGGTGATCTGGCTGCCGATATGACAGGCCAGACCCACAGGCGTGACATGGGGCGAGGCCGAGGCGCGGGCGTACAGGACCATCGCCTCCTCGACCGGCACGCCGAACTTGTCGCCCTTGCCGCCCGTGGTGATCTTGGCGTGGCCGCCCGCCCCGACGTTGGGATTGACCCGCACGGCCACGGCGGGCGACGCCTGCATCAGGGCGGCGACCGCGATCAGCCGATCCAGCTCGGCGCCGGATTCGATATTGATCTGGCGCACGCCGACGCCGATGGCGAACACCATCTCCACATCGGTCTTGCCGACGCCGGAGAAGATGATCCGGTCCGCCGGAATTCCCGCCGCCAGGGCGCGACGGATCTCGCCCTCGGACACCGTATCGGCGCCCGAGCCCAACTTGGCCAGGGTCGCCAGCACCGACAGGTTGGAGTTGGCCTTGACCGCAAAGGCGATCAGGGCCTCGCCCAGGGCCTCGCGATGGGCGTCGGCGGCGGCGCGCAACAGGCCGTAGTGCCGCTTCAGCGTCGCGGTGGAATAGACATAGACGGGCGTCCCCACCTCGTCGGCGATGATCTCGAGCGGGACGCCTTCGGCGTACAGGGCGCCGTCCTTCAGGTCGAAATGATGCAAGGCGGCCTAGCGGGGATCGTTCTGGGCGGCGCCGGCGCCGATCGGATTGGAGGGACCGCCGTCGATCGGCACGCTGCTGGACGGGCGGTTCAGGGTCGCCGGTTCGGGCAGGCCGGGGGCGCGGCTGCTGCGCGGCGCGCGCTCGGTCTCGCGCGCCGGCGATTCCAGATCGGCCATGCGTCCGCAGCCGGCGGCCGACAGGGCGAGCAGGCCCGCGAGGATCAGGGTCTTCTTCATAGGCGGGCTCTCCAGTCGGCGATGCGCGCACGGACCTGTTCCGGCGCGGTGCCGCCATAGCTCTGACGGCTCTGGCACGAAGCCTCGGCGGTCAGCACCTTGTAAACCGCTTCCGTGATCCCCGGCTCGAGTTTCTGCATTTCCGTCAGCGGCAGTTGCGACAGGTCCACGCCCATCGCCTCGGCCTGTTTCACCGCCGCGCCCGTCACATGGTGCGCCTTGCGGAAAGGCAGGTTCAGTTCACGCACCAGCCAGTCGGCCAGGTCGGTCGCGGTCGAGAAGCCGGCGCCGGCCGCCGCCGCCATCCGTTCGGTATTGGGCCGCAGGGCCGAGACCATGGCCGTCATGGCGACCAGGGCCAGGTCCAGGGCGTCGAACGCCTCGAACACCGGCGGCTTATCCTCCTGCATGTCCTTGGAATAGGCCAGGGGCAGGCCCTTCATCACGGTGGACAGGGCGACCAGCGAGCCCAGGATCCGGCCGGTCTTGGCCCGGACCAGTTCGGCGGCGTCTGGATTGCGCTTCTGCGGCATGATCGACGACCCGGTCGTCAGGTCGTCCGGCAGGCTGGCGAAACCGAACATCGGCGTCATCCAGACCACGATCTCTTCGGCCAGGCGCGACAGGTGTCCCGCCGTGATCGAGGCCGCGGCCAGGCTTTCCAGCGCGAAATCGCGGTCGGACACCGCGTCCAGCGAATTGGCCATCGGCCGGTCGAAGCCCAGTTCGGCCGCCGTCATGTGGCGGTCGATCGGGAAGGGCGAGCCGGCCAGGGCGGCGGCGCCCAGCGGGCTTTCGTTCATCCGCGTCCGGGCGTCGGCGAACCGGCCGGCGTCGCGGCCGAACATCTCGACATAGGCCATCAGATGGTGGCCCAGGGTCACGGGCTGGGCGGTCTGCAGATGGGTGAAGCCCGGCATCAGATCGTCGGCGTGCTGTTCGGCCCGGTCCAGCAGGGCGGCCTGAAGCGCTTTCAGCTGGGCGATGGTGCGGTCGGCGGCGTCGCGAACCCACAGGCGGAAATCGACGGCCACCTGGTCGTTGCGGCTGCGCGCGGTGTGCAGCCGGCCCGAGGGTTCGCCGATCAGTTCCGACAGCCGGGCCTCCACATTCATGTGGATGTCCTCGAACTGGTCGCGGAAGGGGAAGGTCCCGCCGACGATCTCGGCCTCGATGGCGTCCAGCCCGCCCAGGATGGCTTCGGCGTCGGCCGGCTGGATAACGCCTTGCTTGGCCAGCATCCGGCAATGGGCGCGCGATCCGGCCAGATCCTGACGCCACAGCCGCTGGTCCACGCCGATGGAGACGTTGATCGCCTGCATGATCTCGGCGGGGCGCGACGAAAAGCGACCGCCCCACATGTCTTGACCTGCGGGCTTGGCCGGGGCCTTAGAAGCACTGGCTTGGGCGGTATCGGAGGCGGCGTCTGTCATGAGTGGCTCGAGAAAGGCGATCTGGGCGGTCGTCGGCGCGCTCGTGCTGTTCAGCACGCTCGCCGGCGCCGGCGGCTTGGCGATGTCGCTATACGCCAATCATCGGCAGAAGGCGCAACCCCAGACGACACCCGTCGCGAAAAGCGATCTGGCCCGGTTCGCCGTCGGGCCGCTGGCGTCGCTGGAGACGCCGTCCGAACTGAAGACCGCGCCGGAATACATGTTCCGCGACCGCAACGGCACGGCGGTGCGGTTCTCGACCTTCGAGGGCAAGGTGGTGGTGGTCAATCTGTGGGCCATGTGGTGCGCCCCGTGCCGCACCGAAATGCCGACCCTGGCCCAGTTGGCCCGGTCCTATCAGCGCAACGAGGATCTGATCGTCCTGCCGATCAATGTCGACGCCTCGCCCGACGCCCCGGCCGACGCCAAGAGCTTCATCGACGTTCACGAGCCCCTGCCGCTGTACAGCGACATCAAATTCCAGCTGCCGTTCGAGTTTCCGGGCAAGGGCAAGATGCCCCAGACCATCTTCCTGGATCGCGAAGGCCGCATCCGCGCGACCTTCTCGGGCGAGGCCGACTGGAACAGCCCCGAGGCCCACGCCCTGATCGACGCCCTGCTGGCGGAGGGCGCGCCCCCGGTCGGGGCGACGCCGCCCGCCTGAGGCGTCAGTTGTCGGCCGGCACGCGCTGGTCGGTGTTCGGGTTGACGGCGCCGGGCCTGCCCTCGGCGGCGGCCTCGGCCTGGTTTTCCTCCAGCTCGTCGGCGACATTGCCGGCGCCGGTTTCGACCGCCTGGGCGGCCTTCATAGCGCCGGATTCGATGACTTCGCCCGCCCGCGCGGCTGCGTCCGCCGTATTGTCAGCGGCGGCCTCGGCCTGGGCTTCGGTGTTTTCCTGCTCGGCCTCGGTGCAGGCGGCGGCGCTCGGGGGCCGGCGGCCGGTTGCGCGAACACGGATACTTCTCGACTAGAACGGTCACCTGCCGTTGATCGCCAAGACGACAGCGGCGAGTAAAAGCGGCAATGCAATCAACAGCATCAGCGCACTCGCCCCATCCAAATCCAGAATATGTCGCAACAACAAGGACACGCAGAGGCATGCCATGCCCACAAGATTGACGGCGACGCTCAGCTTTACAGGCTTCATCATTTCTTCCCCGTTGAATGCGCAACACTGTGTCGCGGCGCGGCCCTTCAGGAACTGACAATGCCTCCTGGACGTGAACCGCCGCAACCTCAGCCGCACCAACGGGTTCGGGCAGCGCTCACCTCGGTCGAGCTGCGAGCGACATGATTTCAAGGAGGTGGTGACTGGAGGCGGGATCGAACCGCCGACCTGTGGGTTATGAATCCACCGCTCTAACCATCTGAGCTACCCAGTCGCATCCCGTCTCCGGGCGTCCGCGCGACCTGGGGCCAGCGCGAAAGAGGCGTGCCTATATCGCCGTCGGGCGCGCGGTTCAAGTCGTCTCGACGCAGATCGTGCGGCGATGCGGCGCAGGACAGGCCTCGGCGGGAACGGTAACGCTGAAGGGGTCGTTGCCTATGTCAGCCCCCAGTCGTCCCAGATCCCCTCAAGACCTTGCCGGAGCTTCCCCCGCCATGCGCCTGATCGTCCTCGCCACCTCGACCTCCCTGCTCGTCCTCGCCGCCGCCTGCGGCGCCAACGGCGAGAGCGCTCCGGCCTCAAGCCAGGCGGGCGCGGCGCTGGAGACCCGGCCGGCCAACAACCCCGACCAGCAGCCCGCCTTCCCCGGTCAGACCCGGGCGCCGGGGGTGAAGACCGACGTCGCCCTGAGCCACAGCGTCGTCGCCTCGGGCCTGACGCATCCGTGGGGCCTGGCCCTGATGCCTGACGGGCGCTGGCTGGTGACGGAAAAGCCCGGTCGGCTGCGCATCATCACCGCCCAGGGCCAGGTCGGCGAACCGGTCCAGGGCCTGCCCCGCGTCGATGCACGCGGCCAGGGCGGCCTGCTGGACGTTATCACAAGCCCCGGATTCGGCCAGGACCGGCTGATCTACTGGAGCTATGCGGAGCCTCGGGATGGCGGCAACGCCACCTCGGTCGCCCGGGGTCGCCTGTCCAACGACGGGGCGCGGGTGGAGGACGTCCAGGTCATCTTCCGCGCCCTGCCCGTCTATGACGGCGACAAGCATTTCGGCTCGTCCCTGGCGTTCGCATCGGACGGCAAGCTCTTCATCACCCTGGGCGAACGCTCCGACAGGCCGATGCGGGCGCAGGCCCAGGACCTGGGCTCGCACATGGGCAAGACCATCCGGATCAACGCCGACGGCTCCGTGCCCCAGGACAATCCCTTCGTCGGCCGTGAGGGCGCCCTGCCCGAGATCTGGAGCCTGGGCCATCGCAACGTCCAGGGGATCGCCGTCCAGCCCGGCACGGGCGCAGTCTGGACCATTGAGCACGGCACGCGCGGCGGCGACGAGGTCAACCTGGACAAATCGGGCCTGAACTATGGCTGGCCTGACGCGGCCTATGGCGTGGAATACGCGGGCGGACAGATCACGGGCGGCAATACGCAGGCGCAGGGCACGGAGCAGCCGGTCTATTACTGGGATCCGGTCATCGCGCCGGGCGGGGCGGCCTTCTATCAGGGCCCCATGTTCCCCGGCTGGGACGGCGATCTGCTGGTGGCCGGTCTGAAGGAGAAACATATCGCCCGGCTGGTGATCGAAAATGACCGCGTCGTCGGCGAGGAGCGGCTGCTGACCGACCTGGGTGAACGCGTCCGGGACGTGGCCGTGGGACCGGACGGCGCGGTCTGGGCCATCACCGACGAGGACGACGGCAAGCTGGTCAGGCTGGCGGTCGCGCAGTAGTCTGGCTGCGCCGGGGGGCAGGACCGGAACGCCGACGCGTTTCGGAAGACAGGAGACACCATGCGCACCCTCTTCTTCGCCATCCTGATGACTGCACCACTGATGACCGCCTGCGCCTCGACCGGCCAGGCGAACACCTATCAGGAAGACCTCAAGCGGCTCGAGGCCGCATGCACCGAGCGTCAGGGCATTCTGACCCCGACCGGCCTGCAAAGCGGCCGACCCGAGACCGAATACGCCTGCCGCATCACGGGCGGCGCTAGCCGCATTCCGCCGCGCTGACGGGCCACCGGAGCCGGCCCGACCCGCGCAACCGTGACGGTCGCGGCCGGCTTAGTGCGCGCCTTAATGTCTGGCGCGACCTCCGACCTACCCCCATCTGGATTTGTGCGGCCCCGTCGCCGCGGCCGTTCACGCGGCTTATTACTTGACGTTGACGTAAACGTAGGGTTCTTGGCGTTCGAGCTTAGACCCGTCCTTTCCCCGACCGTCGCGCGACGCCCAATCCCCATCGGGCGCCGCGCGCAGGGGCCAAAAATGGAGACTCACGCCCATGGCTGACGCCTATATCTACGACGCCGTCCGCACCCCGCGCGGCAAGGGCAAGAAGGACGGCTCGCTGCACGAGATCACCGGCCTCAGCCTGGCGACCCAGGTTCTGGAGGCCCTGCGCGACCGCAACGACCTGGACACCTCCAAGGTCGACGACGTCATCCTGGGCTGCGTCACCCCTGTGGGCGAACTGGGCGCCGACATCGCCCGCACGGCGGTGCTCTCGGCCGGCTGGTCGCAATATACCGCTGGGGTTCAGGTCAACCGTTTCTGCGCCTCGGGCCTGGAAGCCGTGAACATGGCCACGGCCAAGGTGAAGTCCGGCGAGGCCGACTTCGCCGTCGGCGGGGGGGTCGAGGCCATGAGCCGCGTGCCCATGGGTTCGGACATGGGCGCCTGGCCGACCGATCCGTCGTCGGCCTTCCCCACCTATTTCGTGCCGCAGGGCGTGTCGGCCGACATGATCGCGACCAAATACGGCTTCAGCCGCGACGACGTGGACGCCTATTCGGTCGAGAGCCACAAGCGCGCCGCCCAGGCCTGGGCCGAGGGCCGGTTCAAGAACTCGGTTCTGGCGGTCAAGGACCAGCTGGGCCTGACCATCCTGGACCGTGACGAGACCATTCGTCCGAACACGGACATGCAGACCCTGGGCGGCCTGAACCCCTCCTTCGCCATGATGGGCGAAATGGCCTTCGACAGCGTGATCAACCAGCGCTACCCCGAGGTCGAGCGCGTCAACCACGTCCATACCCCCGGCAACTCGTCCGGCATCGTCGATGGTTCGGCCGGCGTGCTGATCGGTTCGCTGGAAGCCGGCCAGGCCCTGGGCCTGAAGCCGCGCGCCAAGATCCTGGGCGGCGCCTCGATCGGCTCGGAGCCGTCGATCATGCTGACCGGCCCGGAATATGTGACCCGCAAACTGCTGGGCAAGCTGGGCATGACGCCCGACGACATCGACGTGTGGGAGCTGAACGAGGCCTTCGCCGCCGTCGTGCTTCGCTACATGCAGGCCCTGAACATCGACCACGCCAAGATGAATGTGAACGGCGGCGGCATCTCGATGGGCCACCCCCTGGGCGCCACCGGCGCCATGATCACCGGCATCGCCCTGGACGAGCTGGAACGCTCGAACAAGTCGACGGCCCTGATCACCCTGTGCATCGGCGGCGGCATGGGCACCGCCACCGTCATCGAACGCGTCTGATCCGGAGCGAATGACTATGGAAAACTTCAAGATCGACATCGACGCCGACGGCATCGCCGTCATCGCCTTCGACGTGCCGGGCCGTTCGATGAACACCCTGACCTCTTCGGTGATGAAGGAAATCCCCGAGCTGGTCGAACGCATCAAGACCGACGAGTCCATCAAGGGCGCCGTCATCACCTCCGGCAAGGCCTCGGGCTTCTGCGCCGGCGCGGACCTGGGCGACATGGCCGGCGGCGTCCTGTCGGGCGGCGGCGACCTGCAGAAGGCTTTCGACGCCGGCTGGAAGCTGAACGGGGCCTTCCGCGCGCTGGAAACCTGCGGCAAGCCTGTGGCGGCGGCGATCAACGGCCTGGCCCTGGGCGGCGGACTGGAGTTCACCCTCGCCTGCCACTATCGCGTGGTCGAGAACGACAACAAGATCCAGCTGGGCCTGCCCGAGATCAAGGTCGGCCTCTTCCCCGGCGGCGGCGGCACCCAGCGCCTGACCCGCCTGGTCGGCGTCCAGAACGCCATGATGGCGATGAGCGAAGGCAAGTCCTTCCGCCCCAACGACGCCAAGGGCGCCGGCATCGTCCATGAGGTCGTCGAAAAGGGCCAGTCGGTCGAGGTCGCCAAGACCTGGATCAAGAACGGCGGCAAGGCCGTGCAGCCGTGGGACGACAAGTCGTTCAAACTGCCCGGCGGCGGCCCCTATCACCCGGCCGGCATCCAGAACTTCATGGTCGGCAACGCCATGCTGCGCAAACAGTCCTACGGTAACTATCCGGCCGTGGTGAACCTGATGAAGGCCGTCTACGAAGGAACCCAGGTTCCGATGGATGCGGCCCTGCGGATCGAGACCCGCTATTTCATCAAGACCCTGATGACGCCCCAGGCCCAGGCCATGATCCGCAGCCTGTTCCTGTCCAAGCAGGAACTGGACAAGGGCGCCGTGCGTCCGGCCGACGTGCCCAAGTCCGATCCGAAGAAGGTCTCGGTCCTCGGCGCCGGCATGATGGGCGCGGGCATCGCCTATGTGCAGGTCATGGCCGGGATCGAGACGGTGCTGATCGACCAGACCCAGGAAGCCGCCGACAAGGGCAAGGCCCATGTCGAGGAACTGCTGAAGAAGCGTCTGTCGCGTGGTCAGATGACTCAGGACAAGTTTGACGCCACCCTGGCCCTGGTCACGGCGACGACCGACTATGACCACATCAAGGGTTCGGACCTGGTGGTCGAGGCCGTGTTCGAAAGCCGCGAGATCAAGGCCGACGTCACCAAGCGCGCCGAGGCCCAACTGGCCGAGGGTGCCGTGTTTGGCTCCAACACCTCGACCCTGCCGATCACCGGCCTGGCCGAGGCCTCGGTTCGGCCCGAGGACTTCATCGGCATCCACTTCTTCTCGCCCGTCGACAAGATGATGCTGGTCGAGATCATCCTGGGCGAGAAGACGGGTCAGGCCGCCATCGCCAAGGCGCTGGACTATGTGCTGAAGATCAAGAAGACGCCGATCGTCGTCAACGACAGCCGCGGCTTCTACACCTCGCGCTGCTTCTCCACCTTCCTGATGGAAGGCATGGCGATGCTGGAAGAAGGCTACGGCCCGGCCCTGATCGACAACGTCGGACGCATGACCGGCATGCCGCGCGGCCCGCTGGAGATGCACGACGACGTCGCCCTGGACCTGTCCTACAAGATCGCCAAACAGACGGCGCTGGACCTGGGCGACAAATATGTCCCGTCGGAAGGCGCCGACATCGTCGCCAAGATGGTCGAGGGCGGACGCTACGGCCGCAAGAACGGCAAGGGCTTCTATGACTATGATCAGAAGCCCAAGACGATCTGGAAGGGACTGAGCGACCTGGCGCCGACCACCAAGGGCATCGACAAGCCCGAGGAGGCGACCGCCTTTGCCCAGATCGACGAGCTGAAGACCCGCCTGCTGTATCGCCAGGCGGTCGAGGTCGCCCGCTGCTGGGAAGAGGGCGTCATCGACGACCCGCGCGAAGCCGACCTGGGCGCCATCCTGGGCTGGGGCTTCGCGCCCTGGACCGGCGGCCCCATCAGCATGATCGACGGCATCGGCCTGGCCCAGTTCGTCGAGACGGCGGACCGCCTGGCCGCCACCTATGGCGACCGGTTCAAGGTCCCGCAGCTGCTGCGCGACATGGCGGCCAAGAACGAGACCTTCTACGGCAAGTTCGCCCCGGAGAAGGCCGCCGCCTGATCGGTTGCGGACATCGTAGAACGACGGAACGGGCGGCCTTCGGGTCGCCCGTTTTGGTTAGATAGCCACGCAGCAACCCATACGCGTGTCATGTTCACGCGATATGATGCGGTCAATCCAAACGTTCACTGGCCACCATGTTTGCTGTTCAATTCATCCTATCGATCGCCACCCTGATGGCCACCATGACCTTGTTTCCCCTGGCTGGACGCCTGGAGGCTGACGCAAGGCGACATGGAAATAGACTTCAACCGCCCTCGTCCCTGGCCAGTTACGAGCGTGGTCGTCTCGTCATTTACTGGATCCTGGGTCGGGCGCCGTCTCCAGACGTGCCGGT
The DNA here is from genome assembly GCF_000698025.1 of Brevundimonas sp. EAKA. NCBI lineage: Bacteria > Pseudomonadati > Pseudomonadota > Alphaproteobacteria > Caulobacterales > Caulobacteraceae > Brevundimonas > Brevundimonas sp. EAKA. Next base: position 23,903 of record NZ_JMQR01000041.1, read on the forward strand.
CGGGAGCAAGGCTGCGGTCTGGCTGGCGCGCGCCTTAATCGTCGCCAACAGCCTTGTCGGACTATTTGGCCGGTATCTCGCCCAATGACGGCATAAATCCACGCTCGGCCGCCTGGGCCTGGCGGATATGGTGATCCCAAAAAAGACCCGCCCGACACGAGGTCGGACGGGTCGCTCCGCCGTCCCTCGCGGGGTCGGTGGCGGGTCGCTTGGGGCGACGGAGTGTCTAGGAAGGCGAGACGGTCGTCAGCCTTCGAGATCCTGGCCTTCGTCCGGCTCGGGCGTGCCCAGCAGTTCGTCGGCGATCTTGCTGGTCGAGGCCCGCACCGCCTTCTCGATCGAGGCGGCGATGTCGGGGTTCTGTTTCAGGAATTCGCGCACATTCTCGCGGCCCTGACCGATCCGGGTCGAGTCATAGCTGAACCAGCTGCCCGACTTCTCGATCACCCCGGCCTTGACGCCCAGGTCGATGATCTCACCCAGTTTGGAGATGCCCTCGCCGTACATGATGTCGAAGATGACCTCGCGGAACGGCGGGGCGACCTTGTTCTTGACCACCTTGACCCGGGTGGTGTTGCCGACCACCTCATCGCGGTTCTTGATCGCGCCGGTGCGGCGGATGTCCAGACGCACCGAGGCGTAGAACTTCAGCGCATTGCCGCCTGTCGTCGTCTCGGGCGAGCCGTACATGACGCCGATCTTGTGACGGATCTGGTTGATGAACAGGACGATGCAGTTCGACTTGGAGATCGAGGCGGTCAGCTTGCGCAGCGCCTGGCTCATCAGACGCGCCTGAAGGCCGGGCAGGCTGTCGCCCATCTCGCCCTCGATCTCGGCGCGCGGGGTCAGGGCGGCGACGGAGTCGACGACCACGATGTCCACAGCGCCGGAGCGCACCAGGGTGTCGACGATCTCGAGCGCCTGTTCGCCGGTGTCCGGCTGGGACACCAGCAGATCATCCAGGTTCACGCCCAGCTTCTGGGCATAGCCGGGGTCCAGCGCGTGTTCGGCGTCGACGAAGGCGGCGGTGCCGCCGGCCTTCTGAACCTCGGCCACGGTGTGCAGGGCCAGGGTCGTCTTGCCCGAGGATTCAGGGCCGAACACTTCGATCACCCGCCCGCGCGGCAGGCCGCCGATGCCCAGGGCCATATCCAGGCCCAGGGATCCGGTGGACACCGAGGGGATCACGTCGGCGACCCCGCCCTTGCCCAGTTTCATCACCGAGCCCTTGCCGAAGGCGCGATCGATCTGAGCGATCGCCGCCTCCAGGGCCCGTTGCTTGTCGCCGTCTTCCTTGCCCACCAGTTTCAAAGCCGCCTGTGCCATTGCCTTCGTCTCCCTTGCCATGATTCCCGTCAGAAGCTTGGGAGAGACCCGCCATGGACCCGCCCCCGTTTTTGTGAGGCCGACTATGTGCACGGTTTGTTCCAGTTCACAAGATGTTCTCATCCGGAACCGATGAGAACATCCGAATCCTACGTCCGATTTTGACGGATCAAGGAACGGCGACCGGCGCCTCAGCGGCCGGCTCGGCATGGCGGGCCGCCAGGGACAGGCCGCAGCCCAGGATCAGCATGGCCGCCGCCAGCCCGGCCAGGGTGTGGCGCGCGCTTCCCCCACCCGGGGCCAAGGGCCGGGCCAGGGCGACGATCAGCACGGCGATCAGGCCCAGCGCGCCTGGCTGGTCCATCCCCACGCCCAGGAAGACGAAATGGCCCAGCCCCGCCAGCCAGCCGCCGACGACCCCGGTGGCAACCGCCGCGGGCGCCAGGGCGGCCCACCGCTCCAGCCGCGCCCCGATCCCCGCCGCCAAGGCCGCTGCGCCGGCCGCCGCCAACCCGGTCCAGACGAACAGCAAGGCCGCCTCGGGCGCCAAGGCCTGAACCAGCCCGCCCAGGATCAGCACCAGGACGACGGCCCCCAGCCAGCCGCCCCAGACCGTCTCGTCCTCGCCGCCAGGCCACAGGCTCAGACCCACGGCGACCAGGGCCGCACCCAGCACCACCGGATCGAACCCGCCCAGGCCCGTGGCCAGAACCGCCGCCGCGGCGATCACACACGCCAGCAGACGCCGCCCGATCAGGGCCCGCCCCGCCAGCAGGGCGAACATCACCCCCAGCACGGCCAAGCCTACGCCCGCCTCCATCCAGGGCAGGCGGCGCAGCAGGACATAATAGGTCTCGGCCGACTCGATCCGGCCGCCGACCGGCCCGGCCAGAACCCGCACCGCCTGGGCCACGACGATCCCGGCGGCCAGCAGCCAGACGCCCCCGCTCAGCCCCTTGCCGAACTGACGCAAGGTCAGGCCCGTGGCGTGACGCGCGCCCCAGGCGGCGAAACCGGTCAACAGAAAGGCCAGACCCAGCAGCCCCCACCCCGTCCCCGGCCCGTGC
>NZ_JMQR01000042.1:0-24779 GCF_000698025.1 Brevundimonas sp. EAKA
CGTCCTGATCGTCGGCTACACCGACACCTCGGGCTCGGCCGCCTATAACCTCGGCCTGTCGAACCGTCGTTCGCGCACCGTCGCGGACGCCCTGGTCGCCCAAGGCGTCAACGGCGGCGTCATCGCCCTGGACGGCAAGGGCGAAACCGCCCTGGCCAAGCCGACCGCTGACGGCGTGCGTGAGCCGCTCAACCGTCGCGCGACGATCAACATCAACTTCTAAGCCTGTCCCGACGGTCGGCCTGCTCTTTCAGGCCGACCGAAGACAGACAAGAAGGGTTGAAAGACTGAACGCCGTCTCCGCTTGGAGACGGCGTTTTTCTTGGCCTGAATGCGCCGCGGCGGCCCGGCTTCAAGTTTCGGTTCAGTTGGCAGCTTGAGTCAGCAATGGCGGTGCGGATTCGGCCGATCGAGATTGACGCAACAACGCCTCGCCGGCGCCGATCACCAATGTCGCCGTCAGGACCGCACACACCACGGCGACAGCCGCAAGCTTGAGCGTTTGCGTGAACTCACGACCTTCCGGCGTCACTGGACTCTCCACCTCAACGCCTCGCTCAACCATGAGGGGGCGCGTCGGCGCAAGTCACGGAACAGTGTCCATCCTGCGAAAAGGGGCGGCGCCCAGCGGCGCCGCCCCCTCGAGCTCCATCACTATCGAACCCGATCAGCCCGTGAACGGCCGGATAAGGATCTCGACGCGACGGTTCTGAGCCTTGCCCTCCGGCGTGGCGTTGGAGGCCACTGGATTACGCGAGCTGTTGCCGGCGACGTAGAGCCGCTCGGCGATCACGCCGCGACGAACCAGTTCCGAAGCCACGCTGGCGGCGCGACGCTCGGACAGGGGCTGATTGATGGCGTCTCCGCCGGTCGAGTCGGTGTGGCCGATCACGTCGATGGTTGAGCGGTCATATTCCTGAAGCACCCGCGCCACGTCGTCGAGCACCGGCAGGAAGCGCGGATCGATCGAGGATTGGTTGGTGGCGAAGGTCACATCCGACGGCATGCGCAGAACCAGGTTGTCGCCCTGGCGAGCGACGCCGACGCCGCTGCCGGACAGTTCAGCCTCCATGGCGCGCTGCTGGCGGTCCATGTACTGGCCCACGGCTGCGCCGCCCAGGGCGCCGACACCGGCTCCGATGAGAGCATTCTTGCGGCCCTGTTCGCCGTTTGAAGTGTTTGTCAGATAGCCCAGCAGAGCGCCGCCCAATGCGCCAGCTATGGCGCCGGTGCCGGTGTTGTTGCGGGTCGGTGTCGAGCTGTAGGGGTCGGTCGTGGTGCAGGCCGCCGTTCCCAGCAGGGCTGCAATGGAAACGCTGGCGACAATGATCTTGGCGCGCATGGAATAATCCTTCCGAATTTCTGTCTGGCGTAAAACGCGCGCCTACTGTCAAGGTTCCAAGCTGTACCTCAAGTGAACGAGCGCATTTTGCGCTCCACGGGCAGAGGGAGGGATCGCCCACGAACTGACACGGCCGCGGAATAGGCGTAAGGGAACCGCCGCACATTCTTTAGACCGAGGACGACGCCCCCGTGAGTTCGAGCCCCAACGAAACCGCCCCTGCCGTCACCGTGCGCGCCGTCACGCCCGTGTCGATGAAGCGATATGATGCTGACTTCCAGGGGTTCAGCGACGCTCTGGGCGCCTCGTTCGTGGAGTATGGGTTCGCGGTGGTGGCCGACCATGCGCTGGATGACGCCCGGATCGCCGCAGCTCTTGCCGACGCCAAAAGCTTCTTCGCCCTGCCTGAGGCGGTGAAGCGCCAGTATCATCAACCGGGAACAGGCGGCGCGCGCGGCCTGACCCCGTTCGGCGTGGAAGCGGCCAAAGGGGCCGCATCCGTCGATCTGAAGGAGTTCTGGCATGTCGGGCGCGAGTTGCCGGAGGGCCACCCCTATCGTCGTTTCATGCGCGATAATGTCTGGCCGGTGGAGACGCCCGGATTCAAGGCTAATGTCTATGGCCTGTACGAGGAGCTTGACGCCCTGGGGCGCAAGATCCTGAAGGCTATCGCCCGTTACCTGGACCTCGGCGACGCCTATTTCGAGGACAAGGTCGAGATGGGCAACAGCGTGCTCCGCCTGCTGCACTATCCGCCCGTGCCGGCTGATGCGCCGGGGGTGCGCGCCGGCGCCCATGAGGACATCAATGTCATCACCCTGCTGCTAGGCGCCGAGGAGGCGGGGCTGCAGCTGAAGGAGAAGGACGGCAGCTGGCTGGACATCGCGCCGCCGCCGGGGGCCCTGGTGATCAATATCGGCGACATGCTGCAACGGCTGACCAACCACGTCCTGCCGTCGACGACGCACCGGGTGGTCAATCCTGCGCCGGAGCGGCGTGGCTTCGCCCGCTATTCGACGCCCTTCTTCCTGCACTTCAATCCGGATTTCCTGATCGAAACCCTGCCGAGAGCGATAACGCCGGACAATCCAGACCGCTACGCTGGCAAAGCGATCACCGCCGAAGACTATCTGGCCGAGCGCTTGCGCGAGATCCGGTTGCTGTGACGGTGTCGTTTCATCCTGCGAACCGCAATTAACGCGATATGCGAAGTCGGGTGATTTCGCGACCGATCGCCTGGAAGTCGGCAGAAAGATCCGCGCCCGATTGCGGCAAATAGGCTCTATCCTCGTCGGAGGCGCACTCCTTCAGAATTCGCGCCGCGTCCGTTCCTGATTCGATCGAAAAACCGACGGTGTAGACGATCACGTCCTGGGCCTTTATGGCGGCGCACAGTTCTGCAGCCTGGTCGAACGGGTCGCCGTTTGTGGCGTCGCAGTCGATCTTGTCGTAGGCGTTGCCCGATCCGCCCCCAGCGTCGCGTGCGATGACGCCTTGGCAATAGGGGGTGTTGAACTCCCCGTCCGTCATCAGGATTACAGCCTTGAGCACCTTCGTATTGTCGTAGGCGGCGGCGCTGTTGGACGGCCAAAGTTTGTTGAAATTGCTCGAGACGGCGTACCAGCCCCAGGCTAGTCCGATCTGTCCGGCTGTCGAGCCAGTCACATTCAGGCTGTCCACCAGGGTTGTAAGGGTGGGTATCTCAGCTGTGAGCGGCTGTATGGTCGGTCCTGGGCATGGATTGCCGGCAGATCGGGGCGTTGATCGCGCCATTGCCGGATAGTTCCGACCAACATATGCCCCGACGCCCGGCGCCCGATCATCATAGGCGCCTGCCCCGATGCGCTCGCTAACGCAATTGCTCGCGTCGAAAACCGTAAGAGACTTATAATAATCGTCCCTAAAAATGCGCTTCGCGCAACCATCGCGACCGCACTGTACAGTCCCATTGCTGATATAGTCCGCGTACTGGGCGCCCCCAACGGGAACGGTGAAGGAGTTTTGCGTCACTTCGTAAGCTTCGTACAGCTTGTCGTTTAACGCCGTCATCCCCTTTATCCCTTTGAGCTCAAGGCCTTCTCCAACTGATATTCCGTGGTTCTGAGAGGTGATGGTTATGTAGCAATCGGATCTTGCGCAACGCCGAATCTGCCCGCCTCTATTGTATGTGCCGTAGTTGGTCGTATCGAGCGGATACCAACCCGTTCCATTATTGTAGCGCAGCGTCACCTTGTTCGCGTCAATACGGGTGACTCGAAACACTCTGTCGTTCAGATTGGTCATCCCGCTGACATTGCTGATCCAGACGTAGTCGTCTGTCGCCAAGCCATGGCCGTTTGCGGTGATGACGCCGGGCGACGCGCGGGTCGCCTTACTGATGGCCTTGCCTGTGGCGGCCGCCCACACAGCGCCGGTAATGTTGGTGGGCTGAGCGAGCGGACCTCGTGCGCCGACGGCATATGATCCCATATTCACACCGACCGAATAGGGAACGATGGCCATCTTCGAGTAATAGGGAGTCTGCTTGTTCGCGGGCTGAACAACGAGGTTGATCAGCTGGCGCGCGGCGTTCTTCAGGTCGCCGATCCGATTATTGTTGGCCATTGAGCCCGTAATATCGAGCACCAAGGCGACTTCGACGTCTTTCGACGAGCGGTTGACTTCGGAGTGGGCTGAAATCGGCAGGCTGTCGTCCAGGAGCTGGCCATAGGGCGGCAGGACGATGTTGGCGACCAGGGTCTTCACCTGACCCTGGGCGGTGGCGATCACGACGTTGTTGGCGCTCATGGACACGCTGACGTCGGCGTCATTGATCTTCTCCACCTCCGTGCCCTGAAGGTTGCCGTGCAGGGTCGCCAGGGCGACGCTCTTCAGACCCGCTGGAGTCGTTTCGGAGGAGCGCGCGGCGGCCAGGGTCGCGGCGTCCAGTGCGTCCTGAAACTGCGATCTCGCGGTCGTGATCCTGTGAAGATCAACGCCGCCGAGCGCCAGCATGACGATGACCGGCAGGCTGAGGCCGAAGATCATCGCCACATTGCCGCGCCGGTCGTCGCGCAGGCGCGAGACGAGTTTGCGAAGGCGGCCGACCGCCCGATGGATCGTTTGAGAGGCCAAGTTCGTCGCTTCCCTGCCGGGCGCACCCCGCCCGCATGACGACAGAATGCCGTCATGCGGTTAAGGGAAGGCTGAAGCGTCAGGGTTAACGACGCATAAGGCTCAAGCCTCTGACCAGCCGCAGTCGTGGCCACGATTCTGGACGGTCAGCCATTGGTTCAGAGGCGCGAAATAGTCAGCGACGGCGGAGGCGTCGTTGGCGGTCTCGCCGGTGAAGGCCTGCATGGCCTCGGGCCAGGGCTTGGACTGGCCCATCTCCAGCATGGCGTTGAAACGGGCTCCGACCGCCTCGTTTCCATAGACCGAGCAGCGGTGCAGCGGGCCGGTCCAGCCGGCCTGTTTGCAGGCCGCGCGCTGGAACTGGAACTGGTAGATGTGGGCCAGGAAATAGCGGGTGTAGGGGGTGTTGCCCGGCACGTGATATTTTGCGCCCGGGTCGAAGGCGTTGGTCGGACGCGGCCCCGGCGGGACCAGACCCTGGTATTTCAGCATGTCGGCGGTCCAGGCGGCGTTGTACTGGTCCGGCGACGTCTCGCCGGAGAAGACGCCCCAGCGCCACCGGTCGACCATCAGGCCGAAGGGCAGGAAGGCGATCTTGTCCAGCGCCATCTTCAGCAGGAAGGGAATATCCTCTTCCGCCCCCGGCGTCGTCTTCAGCAGGCCGATCTGGTTCAGATAGGTGGGGGTCAGGGCTGACAGGCCGACGAAGTCGCCGATGGCCTCGTGGAAGCCGTCATTGGCCCCGTTGCGGAACAGCATCGGCTGGTTCTTGTAAGCGCGCTGGTAGTAGTTGTGACCCAGCTCGTGGTGGACGGTGTAGAAGTCGTCGCCGTTGACGTTGGTGCACATCTTGATGCGGATGTCGTCGGCGTTGTCGAGGTCCCAGGCCGAGGCGTGGCAGACGACCTCGCGGTCGCGGGGGCGCACGATCTGGCTGCGTTCCCAGAAGGTCTGGGGCAGAGGGTCAAGACCCAGTGAGACGTAGAAGCCCTCGCCCGTCTTCACCATCTTCACGGGGTCGTAGTCGGCGGTCTTCAGCAGTTCGGTCAGGTCGTAGCTGGAGGCGCCGCCGCTGGTCGGGGCCACGACGTCATAGATATTGCCCCACTGTTGCGACCACATGTTTCCCAGCAGATCGGCGCGGATCGGGCCGTGGTCGGGCTGGACCGCGTCGCCGTATTTGGCGTTCAGCCGGGCGCGGACATAGCAGTGCAGGTTCTCGTAGAAGGGTTTGACCTGCGCCCACAGCCGGTCGGTCTCCTCGGCGAAATCGTCGGCGGGCATGTCGTAGCCGGAACGCCACAGGGCGCCGGTGTCGGCGAAGCCCAGTTCGCGCGCGCCTTCGTTGGCGATCTCGACCATGCGGGCGTAGTCGTTCTTCATCACCGGCGAGATGGTGCGCCAGCCTTCGTACAGGGCCTTGGTCTCGTTCGGGTCGCGGCTGTCGGCCAGGATCAGCGAGGCCTCGTCCAGGGTGATCGGCTGACCCTTGAAGTCGAACTTGCCGGTGGAATAGGTCGAGTCCAGCCGGGTGGTGATCTGCGACAGTTCCTCGGCCGCGCCGGGGCGGTTGGGGGCGGGCAGGACGATGCCGAGCCGCAGCAGGTTCAGCTTGCGGCGGACGACCGGATCGACGGCGACGTCATTGAACCTGGCCGCCTGGTTGGCGAACTGGACCTGAAGCTCGGTCGCCTCGGCGTTGACCTTGGACTCCAGCCACATGGTGTCGAAGGTGATGTTGGTGGCGCGCGCCCACTGCACCCGGGCGGCGTATTCGCCGAAGGTCAGCATCTTGGCCTCGGCGTCGGCGACGAACTGGGTCGCGCCCTCGACGGTCGTCGGATAGTCGGCGCGCAGGCCGGTGGCGGTCACCGGGGCGGGGGTGAAGGTCTGGGCGCCGCCGTCGGCCTGAAGGGGCCGGGCCTCGCCCGAGGTCGTGGTGGCGGCGCAGCCGGCGGTAAGGGCGAGGGCGCAGACCGCGACGGCGGTCATCATCTGACGCTTCATGATGGGATCTCCTGAACAGCGGGCGCAGGAGAGGTCAGGCCTGATCCGCCGTCAAGCGGAGCGGTTCAGCGGAGATTATTCTGGGCTATCGGCCGTCGGCCTATTTGAGCCGGACGCAGGCGTTCAGACCCTCGTTGCGGACCGTCCCCATGGCGGCCTGGATGCGTGAGGCGCGCCGGCGGACATAGGGGCCGGGCGAGGCGGCCTTGTAGCGACGCGGGGCGGGCAGGATGGCGGCGAGACGCGCCGCCTCGCGCGGGGTCAGGTCGGCGGCGTCCTTGCCGAACCAGTGCTGGGCGGCGGCCTGGGCGCCATAGACGCCCGGGGCCCATTCGACCACGTTCAGATAGACCTCCATGATCCGGCGCTTGGACCAGACGGTTTCGATCAGGACGGTGTAGCCGGCCTCCAGCCCCTTGCGGATCCAGTCGCGGCCCGGCCAGAGGAAGACATTCTTGGCGGTCTGCTGGCTGATGGTCGAGCCGCCGCGGATGCGGCCGCCCTCGGCGTTGTGATCCAAAGCCTTCTGGATCGCCTCGATGTCGAAGCCGTGGTGGCTGCAGAAACGGGCGTCCTCGGCGGCGATGGCGGCGTTGACCAGATTGGGCGAGATGTCGTTCAGACCGCGCCACTGATAGTCCAGACCCTCGCCGCGCACGGCCTGGCGCAGCATCAATATGGTCGGGGCGGGCGGCAGGACGGCGACGATCAAGACGCCGCCGATCGGCAGCAGGGCCAGGACCGCCAGGGCGATCAGGGCCGCCCGCAACCAACCCTTTTTCCGCCCGCGCGCCATTAGAGGATCAGGACCCCTGCGGCCCCGCCCTCGTCGGCCCAGGCGACCTTGTCGGCGGCCGGGCTGAGGGACAGGGCGACGATGGAGGGGCCCTTCTCGGCCTTGACGAAGTTCAGACCATGAGAGGCCGGATGGGCGACCCAGACCCGGCCGTCGGTCAGGCCGGCGGCCAGCAGGCCGTGCTCGGTCCGGGCCGAGACCAGATTGACCAGGGTGGTGTCGTCATAGCCGATCTCGGTCGCCTCGCGTCCCATGGGCCCGTTCGAGCCGATGAAGGGCCACAGGACTGCGCCCTGGGCGCCCGAGGTGGCCAGCAGCTGGCCGTTGGCGAGGAATGCCAGCGAGCGGACCTTGGACGGATAGCCGCCCATCCGCAGGTTCTTGGCGTCCTTCAGCCGCCAGCCGTGCAGCTGGCTGTCCTGCATGGTGGTGACCACGAAGGCCCCGTCGGGTGAAAAGGCCACGGCGGTGTGGGATCCGGCCCAGGCCAGTTTGACCGGCTGCTGCTTCTCGATCCGGGCGTACCAGAGGGCGGCGCCGCCGTAGGTCGAGGTGGCGATGCGCCGGCCCTTGGGATCGAAGGCGACGCCGGAGACGGTGCGTTCGTGCTGGAAGTCGCGGCGGAAGCCGGCGTCCTTCGGATCGATCACCGACAGGGTGCGGCCCCAGGAGAAGGCGACCAGGCCGGAGGCGGCCGAGGCGTCGATGGAGTCGATCCACTGGTTCTTTGCGGTGGCCAGGACCATGGCGTCCTCGCCGCGGCGGCTCCAGACCACCTGGCCGTCGTCGCCGCCGGTGACGACGCCCTCGCCGGTCGGATGGACGGCGGCGCAGAGCACGGCGCCGTCATGAGCCTGGACCGTCGCGCCATCCTCGAACCGGACCGAGCCGTCGCCAAGGGCGAAGACGGCGCCGGCGTTGTCGAACAGGGCGGCGGTGACCTGGGCGTCGAAATCGAAGTTCATGCGGGACGCGTTAGCGGGTTGCGGCAGCGGGGGCAAATGGGGGCTTCTTCTCCTTCCCCTTTATGGGGAAGGAGAAGATTATACCGGATCTGTGGGCTTGGGCTCGACCGGCGCCGGCGCGGCCTGGGCCTTGGCGGGTTCGTCCGGGAGGGGGATGAACTCCAGATCGTCCTCGCTGGGCAGGGCCATCCGGCCCGCCTTCCAGTCGGCCTTGGCCTGGTCGATGCGGGCCTGGCTGGAGGCGACGAAATTCCACCAGATCAGGCGTTCGCCGACCGGCTCGCCGCCCAGGACCATGACGGTGGATTGGACCAGGGCCTTGACGGTCGGTTCGGCCGTCGGTTCCAGCACGATCATCTGGCCTTCGTGGAAGGTGCGGTCGCCGACCTCGATGGAGCCCTTGGCCACATAGAGGGCGCGCTCGCTCATGCCGCCGGCGCCCTTGCCGGGAGGCGGCGCGGTGCGGACGCCGGGCTGAAGCTCCCAGTGCACATAGAAGAGGGGCGAGGACACCGGGACGGCCGCCTTGGCGCCATAGGCTTCGCCCGCCACCAGACGCGCAAACAGACCGCCGTTTTCGTAGGCGGGTTGGGCGTCCTCATCCAGGTGATGGAAGGCGGGATCGATCTCCTCGGCCTCGTCGGGCAGGGCGACCCAGGCCTGCATCCCGTGCATCGGCCCGCCCTGGCTGCGCTTCAGCGGATCGGTGCGCTCGGAATGAACGATGCCCTTGCCGGCCGTCATCCAGTTCACCTCGCCGGGGCGGATGACCTGATTATAGCCGAGGTTGTCATGGTGCATGATCTCACCCTCGAACAGATAGGTGAGGGTCGACAGGCCGATGTGCGGGTGCGGCCGCACGTCGATGGCGTCCGAGCCCGGCGCGAACTCGGCCGGCCCCATCTGGTCCAGGAAGATGAAGGGCCCGACCATCCGGCGCGAATGGAAGGGCAGGACGCGGCCGACCTCGAACCCGCCCAGGTCCTTGCGGCGCGCGTCGATCACCAGTTCGATCATGTTCGGCATCCCCTCGGCGGACCAGGGCCCTCAGTGGAAAGGCCCGCCGAACGGCCTTATCCGACGTGAGGGGTCACTATGCCAAGAGGCAGGGCGGTCACATTCTTCACGCCGCGCGTGACGATATGGCTCTCGCAGTCGGAGACGATGCCCAGGGCCAGCAGCTTCTCGCGCAGGAACTTGTCGAAGGCGTGCATGTCCGAGGTGATGATGCGCAGCACATAGTCCTCGCGCCCCGTGATGGTGGCGCACTGGACCACTTCCGGCCATTTGGCGACGGCGCCTTCGAAGATGTCGAGATTCTCGGCCGACGGCAGCATCAGTTTGACGATGGCGTAGACTTCGAAGTCGAGACCCAGAAGCTTGGCGTTCAGCAGGGTGACCCGCTTGGTGATCAGGCCGGAATCCTCCAGTCGTTTGATCCGACGCCAGCAGGGCGAGGCCGACAGACCGACGCGATCCGCGACTTCCGCGACCGACAGACCGGCGTCTTGTTGCAGGATATCCAGGATCCGAGCGTCGATGGGATCGAGTTCGTCCGCCAATGCGTTTCTCCGATTATCGTTATGGCGAAATAAAATACCCTAAATCGGGATTTCGCAAGGTCAAATTGAGCGAGCGCCTGCTTAGGCGCCGTGTTATCAAACGTCCAGAGGAAACTCGGACGGACCCCCGAACGGACATGGACGCCCGCATGAACGACAAAATGAGCCAAAAGAACAGCCGGCCGCTGTCGCTTCGCGTGCCCGAGCCCTCGGGGCGGCCGGGCGATGGGCCGGACTTCAGTCATCTGGTGATGGACGCCCCCGGCGCCGTCGAACGGCCCGAGGTGGGCACGACGCCTTACGAGATGCGCGACCTTGCGTTCCGGTTGATCCGGGTGCTGGACGACGACGGCCAGGCCGTCGGTCCGTGGAATCCGCGTCTGGATCCGGAGACCCTGCGTCGCGGCCTGAAGGCCATGATCCTGACCCGCGCCTTCGACGACCGAATGCACCGCGCCCACCGCCAGGGCAAGACCAGCTTCTACATGAAATGCACCGGCGAGGAGGCCATCGCGGTCGCGCAAGGCATGCTGCTGAGCCGCGAGGACATGGGTTTTCCGACCTATCGCCAGCAGGGGCTGCTGATCGCCCGCGGCTATCCGCTGGTCGAGATGATGAACCAGATCTATTCCAACGCGGCGGACCCGATCAAAGGGCGTCAGCTGCCGATCATGTATTCGGCCAAGGACTACGGCTTCTTCACCATCAGCGGCAATCTGGGCACCCAGGTGCCCCAGGCGGTCGGCTGGGCCATGGCCAGCGCCTACAAGGGCGACGACAAGATCGCCATCAGCTGGATCGGCGACGGCGCCACGGCCGAGGGCGATTTTCACAACGCCCTGACCTTCGCATCCGTCTATCGCGCGCCGGTCATCCTGAACATCGTCAACAACCAGTGGGCCATCAGCTCCTTCCAGGGGATCGCCGGCGGGCTGGAGACCACCTTCGCCTCCAAGGCCATCGGCTATGGACTGCCGGCCCTGCGGGTGGACGGCAACGACTTCCTGGCGGTCTGGGCGGCGACCCAGTGGGCCGAAGAGCGCGCCCGGTCGAACCAGGGGGCGACGGTGATCGAACTGTTCACCTATCGCGGCGCCCCGCACTCGACCTCCGACGATCCCAGCCGCTACCGCCCCGGCGACGAGCACGAGAAATGGCCGCTGGGCGATCCGCTGGAGCGGCTGCGCCAGCACCTGACCGTCATCGGCGAGTGGGATGACGAGCGCCACGCCGTCGCCCTGCGCGAGGCGGTCGAACAGGTCCGCGCCGCCGGCAAGGAATCCGAAGCCATCGGCACCCTGGGACAATCGCGCCCCAGCGTGAAGACGATGTTCGAAGAGGTCTATGCGACCGAAGACTGGCGGCTGATCGAACAGCGCCGCGAGGTGGGGGTCTGACCATGAGCGCGCAAACCACCTTCACCGACGCCGATCGCAACGACGGCGTCGAGCCGGACATGGTCGACCAGAACGCCGCCCCCGCCTCGGAAGCGACCGGCTCGGGCGTGCAGCCGATGAACATGATCCAGGCCCTGAACTCGGCCATCGACGTCAAGATGAGCGAGGACGCCAACGTCCTGTCGTTCGGCGAGGACGCGGGCTATTTCGGCGGGGTCTTCCGCGTCACCGACAAGCTGCAGCAGAAGCACGGCCTGACCCGCAGCTTCGACGCCCCGATCAGCGAATGCGGCATCGTCGCCGCCGCCATCGGCATGGGCGCCTATGGCCTGCGGCCGGTCGTCGAGATCCAGTTCGCCGACTATATCTATCCGGCCTACGATCAGATCGTCTCGGAAGCGGCCAAGATGCGCTATCGCTCGGGCGGCCAGTTCACCAGCCCGATTACGATCCGCAGCCCCTACGGCGGCGGCATCTTCGGCGGCCAGACCCACAGCCAGAGCCCCGAAAGCCTGTTCACTCATATTGCGGGTCTGAAGGTCATCATTCCGTCCAACCCCTATGACGCCAAGGGCCTGTTGATCGCCGCCATCGAGGACGATGATCCGGTCGTCTTCTTCGAACCGAAACGCCTCTACAATGGCCCGTTCGACGGCTGGCACGAGAAGCCGGTCTCGCCGTGGAAGGCGCAGGACCTGGCCCAGGTGCCGGCCGGCAAATATGTCGAGCCCATCGGCAAGGCGCGTGTCATGCGCGAGGGGAACGACGTCACCATCCTGGCCTATGGCACCATGGTCTGGGTCGCCCTGGCCGGCGCCGAACATGCGGGCGTGGACGCCGAGGTCATCGACCTGCGCTCGCTCGTGCCGCTAGACATCGAGACCATCGAGGCCAGCGTGAAGAAGACCGGCCGTTGCGTCATCGTACACGAGGCGCCCAAGACCTCGGGCTTCGGCGGCGAACTGTCGGCCCTGGTTCAGGAGCGCTGCTTCTATCATCTGGAGGCGCCCATCGCGCGCGTCACCGGCTGGGACACGCCCTATCCCCATGCTTTCGAATGGGAATATTTCCCCGGGCCGCAACGGGTCGCAGACGCCTTGAAGAGCGTCATGACCGGAGGACGCTGATATGGGTCGTTTCGTCTTCAAACTGCCCGACGTGGGCGAAGGCACCGCCGAGGCCGAACTGGTCGGCTGGCACGTCAAGGTCGGCGACATGGTCGCCGAGGACCAGATCGTCGCCGACGTCATGACCGACAAGGCCACCGTCGAGATCACCGCCCCGGTGTCGGGCAAGGTCATCGCCCTGCACGGCGAGCCCGGCGCCATGGTGCCGGTGCGCGGGCCCTTGGTGGAGTTCGAGGTCGAGGGGGCGGGGAATGCGGATGAGGCGACGCCCTCCTCCCCGGCTTCGCCGGTGCTCCCCCCAAGGGGGGGAGATCGCGCAGCATCCAAATCTCCCTCCTTGGGGGAGGCGGCGCCGAAGGCGACGGAGGGGGCTGACGCCGCACCCACCGGCAACTACGTCTTCAAACTGCCCGACGTGGGTGAAGGCACGGCCGAGGCCGAGCTGGTCGGCTGGCACGTCAAGGTCGGGGATGCGGTCGAGGAAGACCAGATCATCGCCGACATCATGACCGACAAGGCGACGGTCGAGATCACCTCGCCGGTCGCCGGCGTCGTCGTCGCCCTGTACGGCGAGGCGGGGCAGCAGGTCCCGGTCGGCGGCCCGCTGGTGGCCTTCGATGTGGCGGGCGCCGGAAATGTCGCCAAGAGCCCCGTTCACGCCCCCTCCGTCGCCTCCGGCGACACCTCCAAGGGGGGAGGATCAGCGCCGACGCCCGCCCCGAAATCTCCCCCTCCTGGGGGGAGCGCCCGCGCAGCGGGGGAGGGGGGCAAGTCCGTCCCCCCCGCCCTGACCGGCCCCGCGCCCGGCGAACGCCCGTCCGCCTCGCCCGCCGTGCGCAACCGCGCGCGGGATCTGGGCGTGGACCTGACCTTCGTGCCCGGCTCCGGGCCGGCCGGGCGGATCACGCACGAGGACCTGGACGGTTTCATCGCGCGTGGCGGCGCCCAGCCGGCGACCGCACCGGCGGCCGGCTCGACCTTCGCTCGGGCCGAAGGGACCACCGAGGTCCGCATCATCGGCCTGCGCCGCAAGATCGCGGAGAAGATGGCTGACAGCGTGCGCCGCATTCCCCACATCACCTATGTGGAGGAGATCGACGTCACGGCGCTGGAGGAGCTTCGCGCCCACCTGAACGCGACCAAGGCGAAGGATCAGCCCAAGCTGAACCTGCTGCCCTTCCTCGCCCGCGCCATCGTGGTGGCTCTGCGCGACCAGCCGCAGATCAACGCCCATTATGACGACGAGGCCGGCGTCCTGACCCAGCACGCCCCGGTCCATCTGGGCATCGCCGCCCAGACGCCGAACGGCCTGATGGTGCCGGTGGTCCGCCACGCCGAGGCGCGCGACGCCTGGGACACGGCTCTGGAGATCGCCCGCGTCTCGGGCGCGGCCAAGGACGGTTCGGCCAAGCGCGAGGAACTGTCAGGCTCGACCATCACCATCACCTCGCTGGGGACCCTGGGCGGGGTGGTCCACACCCCGATCATCAACCACCCCGAGGTCGCCATCGTCGGCCCCAACAAGATCGCCGAACGGGTCGTGGTCCGCGACGGCCAGATGGTCGTGCGCAAGATGATGAACCTGTCGTCCAGCTTCGACCACCGGATCGTCGACGGGCATGATGCGGCGGTCTTCGTCCAGCGGATCAAGGGCTTGCTTGAGCAGCCGGCGACGCTTTGGATGGGGTGACCTTAGTGTTCGTTTCGCCCCTTCTGGCCGCTCTGTCACTGCTTGCGGGTGATGAACCTGTTCGGTGCACGGACCTGGACATTAGCCAGGTTAGCGTGATCACAGGCCGAGTGGACCAACTGACAATCCGTCGAGAACAGTCTTCCAGATGGTCGCCGTCTCAGGACGTCTTCTACGAAATCACCGCCACCATTCGTCCGATTCGAACCCTCCGCGGAGCGCGTGTCTCGCGCCCTGCAACAGTAAGGATCACATGCTCGACAGCCTGGCTGGACTTCGCCGGGAGTCGTGGCTGCTCCAGCATGTTCAAAAGAGGTCAGATCGATACGTTCCAGGTCGATCGTCGCACTTACGAAGCTAATCGGGATCCAGTTAGAGACGAAGTGGCGGATTATGATCGCCGAATGTCTCGTCCCCTCCCACGTTGCGAGCGTCAATGACTCAGACCCTAAAAACCAAAGTCCTGATCATCGGCGCGGGCACCGGCGGCTATGTCGCGGGCATCCGTTGCGGCCAGCTGGGGCTGGACACCGTGCTGGTGGACGGCGGCGACGGCCTCGGCGGGACCTGCCTGAACGTCGGCTGTATTCCCTCCAAGGCCATCATCCATGCGGCGGGCAAGTTCGAGACCGTGGCCAAGGCGGCCGGCGGCGGGAACCTGGGCATCACGGCAGCCAAGCCGGCCATCGACCTGAAGCAGACGGTCGAGTGGAAGGACGGGATCGTCCGTAAGCTGAACGCCGGGGTCACGGCCCTGCTGAAGAAGGCCAAGGTCAAGGTCATCAAGGGCTGGGCGGCCTTCGAGGACGCCAAGACCTGCGTGGTGAAAACCGACGACGGCGACATCCGCATCACCGCCGAACACGTGATCCTGGCCACGGGTTCGGAACCGGTCGAACTGCCCTTCCTGCCGTTTGGCGGCGACGTCATCTCCTCGACCGAGGCGCTGAGCCTGTCGGACGTGCCCAAGAAGCTGGTCGTCGTCGGCGGCGGCTATATCGGGCTGGAGCTGGGCATCGCCTTCAGGAAGCTGGGCGCCGAGGTGGCCATCGTCGAAATGGCCGAGCGAATCCTGCCCCTTTATGACAAGGCCCTGACCGATCCGGTTGCGAAGTGGCTGGAGACGCACGGCGTGGAGTTGCACCTGGGGGCGCGGGCCGGCGGGTTCGGGAACGGCAGGCTGAACGTCACGACCAGGGACGGCGAACCGCTGCAACTGGACGCCGACAAGGTGCTGGTCACCGTGGGTCGTCGCCCTCGCACCCAGGGCTGGGGTCTGGAGAATATGGGCGTGGCCATGGCCGGTCCGTTCGTGAAGATCGACAACCGCTGCGCCACCTCGATGAAGAACGTCTGGGCCGTCGGCGACCTGACCGGCGAACCCATGCTGGCCCACAAGGGCTCGGCCCAGGGCGAGGTGGTCGCGGAAATCATCGCCCATTCTTCAGGAAAGGGTGGGCACGACCGGGTGTTCGATCCGGTCGCCATCGCCGCCGTCTGTTTCACCGAGCCGGAAATCGTCTCGGCCGGTCTGGGTCCGAACGATGTCGCGGGCCGTGACGATGTGATCCAGTCCGTCTTCCCCTTCGCCGCCATCGGTCGCGCCCTGGCCATCGAGGCGGGCGAGGACGGCGGCTTCGTGCGGGTCATCGCCTCCAAGTCGGATCACCGCATCCTGGGCGTCCAGGCGGTCGGCCAGCATGTGTCGGAACTCAGCAACAGCTTCGCCCAGATGCTGGAGATGGGGGCTGTGCTGGAAGACGTGGCGGGGACCATCCACGTCCACCCGACCCTGGGCGAGGCCTTCCACGAGGCGTCCCTGCGCGCCCTGGGGCACGCGATCCACATCTGACGGCTAAAGCCGGTCCAGCCGCCTGGCGTGGTTCGCCACCATGCGCAGCGCCAGGCCGTCGGGCAGGAAGCGGGCCAGGCCGGCCATCAGATTGTTCATGACGCCGGGGGTCAGGCTGGGCCGGTTCGCCTCGCAGGCGTCGTAGCCGATGCGGGCGACGCGGGCGGCGTCCATCCACATCCAGGCCGGATAGGCGCTGGACACCTGATCGCGCGAGCCGTTGACGTCGTGAAACTCGGTCAAGGTGTAGCCGGGGTTCAGCACCGTGACGTGGACCCCGGTTCCCAAGGTTTCCAGATACAGGCCCTGGGACGCCTTGATCAGGAAGCTCTTGATCGGTCCATACAGGGTGTCGCCGCCGGTCGCGGGCATCTGGCCGGCCAGGGAGGCGACGTTCAGCACCCGGCCGAAGCGTCGCTCGACCATGCCGGGCAGCAGCAGGCGCGACAGCTCGACCGGCGCCGTCAGCATGACCTGGATCATGGCGCGGTGGGCGGCCAGGTCGGTGTCGAGAAAGCCGGTCACGCGGCTGAAGCCCGCATTATTGACCAGGCCGTCGACGGTCAGGCCGCGCGCCGTGACGGCGGCGATCAGACGTTCGGGCGCCGCTGGGTCCGACAGGTCTTCGGGAAGGACGGTCGCGACGACGCCATGGGCGGCGGACAGGGCCTCGGCCAGGGTCACGAGCGGCCCTTCTCGCCGGGCGGTCAGGATCAGGTCCCAGCCCTCGGCGGCGTAGGTGCGGGCCAGGGCCGCGCCGATGCCGGCGGAGGCGCCCGTGATCAGCACCGTCCGCTTCATGCGTCGATCCGGCGCCGCCCAGGTCCCATGCTCATGCCGCGACGGGGCAGGAGGCGTGGGGCGTATAGGCGGCCAGGGAGAGGGGGTTCTCGTCCAGCAGGTCGGCGATGGTGATCTTGGACAGGGCCTCGGTCGCGGCCTCGTCGGCGGCGGTCAGGGCCTTGGCGACCTGGCGGGGAATATGTTCGCTGATCGGGCAGCCCTTGGCCCCAGCGGGGGGCGAACCGATGTGGGCGCAGCCGTTCACCGCCTTCAGCACCTCGTCCAGTCGGATGTCTTCCGGTTGGCGCAGCAGCCAGGATCCGCCGGTGGCGCCGGGACGGGTGGCGATCAGTCCCGCCTTGGCCAGCAGGGCCGTCACGCGCCGCACCACGACAGGATTGGTCGGGACGGACGCCGCCAGCAAGGCGCTGGGCGCCGCCTGGGCAGGCGAAAAAGCGCCCTTGTGGGCCATATAGGCCAAGGCGTGGGCGGCGACGGGGAAGCGCTGGCTGTCTGACATGGTTGTGTTCCTGTAAGGAAAATAGGCGCTCCTGGACCGAATCACAAATCCTTGTGGTGCAAGGGGAAACCGAATCCCCGCGCCCACGATTGAAGCGGGCGCGGAATGGGCCTAAAGGCTCGCCGCTTTGAAGGGCTCGACCTGTCGTCGGAGACCCGGAGGATACGCATGGCCGGGGATACTCCCCACGACGCGGGCGCTCTCCCCGCCGCGTCGAACACGCCGGACAAACCCACCCACGCCACGGGACCCGAGTCCCACGCTCCAGGGGGCCAGATCGCCAAGCACGGCGGCTTCTGGGCCCTGACCCTGGGCGCGATCGGCGTGGTGTTCGGCGACATAGGCACCAGCCCGCTTTACGCCCTGCGTGAAGCCATCGCCCACGCCCAGTCGGGCGTCGGCGGCGACCTGGCCGTGATCGGCGTCGTCTCCCTGGCCTTCTGGGCCCTGATGGTGGTGGTGACGTTCAAATACGTCTTCTTCCTGATGCGCGCCGACAACAAGGGCGAAGGCGGCACCCTGTCGCTGATGGCCCTGGCCCAGTTCGCGGTCGGCCGGCGCAGCGCCTGGATCTTCATCCTGGGCGTCTGCGGCGCGGCCCTCTTCTATGGCGACGGCATCATCACGCCCGCCATTTCGGTTCTGTCGGCCGTCGAGGGCCTGCAGGACGCGCCGGGCCTGTCGGGCAAGCTCGATCCGTTCATCGTGCCGATCTCGGCCGGAATCCTGATCGCCCTGTTCATGGCCCAGTCGCGCGGCACCGCCAGCCTGGCCAAATATTTCGGCCCGATCACCGCCGTCTGGTTCCTGTGCCTGGGCGGGCTGGGCCTGTACCACATCTTCGACGACGTCAGCGTGCTGCGCGCCCTGTCGCCCCACTATGGCGTCATGCTGCTGTTGAAGGACGGTTTCCTGGGCTTCATCATCCTGGGCAGCGTCTTCCTGGCCGTGACCGGCGCGGAGGCCCTGTATGCGGACATGGGCCATTTCGGAAAGGCGCCGATCCGCATGGGCTGGCTGGCCTTCGTCCTGCCCTGCCTGACGCTGAACTATCTGGGCCAGGGCGCCCTGATCCTCGACAATCCCGGCTCGGCCGAAAACCCGTTCTGGAACATGGTGCCCGAGTTCGCCTACTGGCCCATGCTGATCCTGGCCACGGCCGCCACCGTCATCGCCTCGCAGGCCGTGATCACCGGCGCCTTCTCGGTCACCCAACAGGCTGTCCAGTTGGGCCTTCTGCCGCGCATCGACATCCGCAACACCTCCGAAACCCAGGCCGGCCAGATCTTCGTGCCGGCGGTCAACAGCTTCCTGATGATCGGGGTGCTGGTCTTGCTGGTCGTGTTCCAGAGCTCGCACAATCTGACCGCCGCCTATGGCGTGGCCGTCACGGGGACCATGCTGGTCAATACGCTGATGGCCTATTCGGTGATCCGCAAGGGCTGGAAATGGCCGATGTGGGCGGTGGCCGGGACCCTGGTTCCGTTCGCCTTCATCGACAGCGTCTTCCTGACCTCCAACCTGCTGAAGATCCCAGACGGCGCCTGGATGCCGTTGGTCCTGGGCGCCTGCCTAGTCCTGATCATGTGGACCTGGGTGCGCGGCACCCAGATCCTGACGGCCAAGACCCGCAAGGACAGCCTGCCGCTGAACGACCTGATCGAGATGCTTCAGGCCCGACCGCCGCACCGCGCGCCTGGCACCGCGATCTTCCTGACCAGCGATCCCGACGTGGCGCCGGTCGCCCTAATGCACAATCTCAAGCACAACAAGGTGTTGCACGAGAAGAACGTCATCCTGACCGTGCGCACCTCCGAACGGCCGCGCGTCAAGGAAGCCGACCGGGTGCGGATGGAGCCGATCAACGACGACTTCAAGAAGCTGACCATCACCTATGGCTTCATGGAGACGCCGAACGTGCCCCGCGCCCTGGGTCTGTGCCGCAAACAGGGACTGAAGTTCGACATCATGTCGACCAGCTTCTTCCTGGGCCGCCGTTCGCTGATCCCGTCGGCGCGCCAGGGCATGCCCCTGTGGCAGGACCGGCTGTTCATCTTCCTGATGCGCAACGCCGCCAACCCGACCGACTTCTTCCATATCCCGCCCGGCCGTGTGGTCGAGCTGGGCGCGCAGGTGGCCGTATGAGTTCCGAAGGACGTGGTTCTGAAGGACGGGGCGGCGGTCACAGCTCACAGGCGCGCGGTCGCCGCATGGCGACCAAGGGCCGGCCGCGCCCGGCGCCGGTCGAGGTGGCGCAAGCTCCGTCGCAGGACGACATCGGCGTCGAGGCCCGGGTGGTGGCGGGCATCCTGCTGAACGCCGCGCTTGAGAAGCGCAACGGCCTGGACGAGGCCCTGTCCCAGCCCGCCGCCCGCGCGCTGGAGCCCGTCGACCGCGCCTTCGCCCGCGCCGTGGCCATGGCCGCCCTGCGTCGTCTGGGCGAGATCGACCAGATCCTGAACCGCCGTCTGCAGAAGTCGCCGCCCGAGGCGGTCCGCACCCTGATGCGCATCGCCCTGGCCCAGACCCTGGTGCTGGAGACCCCCGCCTTCGCCGCCGTGTCCACGGCCGTGAAGCTGGCCGAGCGCGATCCCAAGACCCGGCCCTACAAGAATCTGGTCAACGCCGTGCTGCGCGGCGTCGGCCGCGACGGCCCCGGCCTGACCACGGCTGAGAGCAATCTGCCCGACTGGATCGCCGCTCGCTGGAAGGCGACCTATGGCGAGGCCGCCCTCACCGGCCTGGCCCTGGCCGCCCGTGAGGAGCCGGCGACGGATCTCAGCCTCAAGCCCGGCGTCGATCCTGCCGCCGTGGCCGCCGCCGTCGAGGGCGAGGCGCTTGAGGGCGGCACCGTCCGCACCGGCCGTCGCGGCGACGTCGCGACCTGGCCCGGATTCGACGACGGCGACTGGTGGGTCCAGGACGCCGCCGCCGCCGTTCCGGGCCGTCTGCTGGGCGTCAAGCCCGGCGAGACCGCCCTGGACATGTGCGCCGCTCCTGGCGGCAAGACCCTGCAACTGGCCGCCGCCGGCGCCTCGGTTGTCGCCCTGGACCGCTCGGCCCCGCGCCTGAAGCGCCTCAGCCAGAATCTCGAGCGCACCGGCCTGACCGCCGAAGTGATCGCCGTCCCGGCCGAGGACTGGGAGGATGACCGCCGCTTCGACGCCGTGCTTCTGGACGCCCCCTGCACCGCCACAGGCACCTTCCGCCGCAACCCCGAAGTCCTGCGCGCCACCAAGCCGGCCGAGGTCGCCAAACTGGCCGACGTCCAGCACCGGCTGCTCGACGCCGCCGCCGAACGGGTCAAGCCGGGCGGCCGTCTGGTCTATTGCACCTGTTCCCTGGAGCGCGAGGAGGGCGAGACCCAGGTGATCGCCTTCCTGCGCCGCAACCCCGGTTTCCGCACCGTCGCGGCGGACCCTGCGGCCCTGGGCGCCCCGCCCGAGGCCCTGACGCTCGAAGGCTGGCTGCGCATCCTGCCGTCCATGTGGGCCGAACACGGCGGTCTGGACGGCTTCTTCGCCGCCAAGCTGGAACGGATCGCCTAGGGTTTTCGAGACGCGCGGTTCGACGCGGACAGGGTGTCGGCGGATTTGCGCAGTTCGGCGTAATCCCGCTCGATCCTCGCTTTTTCCTGCGCCTTCCGCTCGGCGTCGAAGGCCTTGTAGGCCGCCTTGGCGTAGCGGTCGGCGTCGTCTCGGGACACGCGCCCGCCGTCGGTAAGTACGACGCGGCCCAGCCCTTTCAACTGCGCATCCAGCAGGGCCGCCGCCTCGGCCATGGTCGTCAGACGGCTGGTCTCCAGCTGATCCTCGAAGATGGTCAGCAACAGGTCGGTCAGCCGGTTCAACTCCCGCACCTCGCCCGGCGCCAGGAAGTTCTTGGCCACGGTCGCATCGGCCGCGCCGATCCGTTCGCCCTTCCAGGTCTGCAAGCCCATGTCGGCCGCCGCCGGGTCTGCGCGCGCCACCAGCACCTCGGCGGGCGTCTGGCTTGTCACGGCGAAGCAGAGCTTGGCCTGGGTATTGCGATAGAAGGTTCGCCAAGCGTCCGACTTGGGGTCATAATCCTGGCACAGGCTGCAGATGCGTCGGATTTCCGCATAGAGATTCGCTTCCTCGCTGCGAATGTCGCGGATGATGTCGCGCAGTTCGCGGATGCGATCCTGCTCGCCACCAGCCTTCATCCGCTCGGCGTCGACGACGAAGCCGCGCGTGGCGAAGCGGATCAACACCGCCGTCGCCCAGCGACGAAACAGGGTCGCCTGCGCCGAACTGACCCGGTAGCCGACCGAGATCACCATATCGAGGCTGTAGGCCCTGACCATGCGATCTGCCGGCCCCTTAATTTGCATAAAATGCAAATCGGCGGCCTCGCCCAATTCGCCCTCTTCCAGAATGGCGGCGATGTGGCGCGAAATCACGGAGACGTCGCGGCCGAATAGGCCCGCGATCTGGGCCTGGCTCATCCACAGGGCGTCGCCGTCGAAGCGGATCTCGACCCGCGCCCCGTCATGGGCGCCATAGATCAGGAAGCGGTCGCCGGACCCGTCCTCGAACACTCGGACCGGTTCCGCGGCGGACAGGTCTTCCATCGACATCGGGGCTTCCAGGGTGGATTTGGCGTGAACAAGAGTAGAACACGGCGGATCGTCTTCGCCAAGCCGGTTGCTCGACCCGCCTCGCCGCCTTATCCCGTGGCCATGGCCCTCACCCCCCTGATCTGCCCGTCCATCCTCGCCAGCGATTTCGCGCGGCTGGGAGAAGAGGTCCGCGCGCTGGAAGCCGCGGGCGCCGACTGGATCCATGTCGATGTGATGGACGGTCATTTCGTGCCGAACATCACCCTGGGTCCGGACATCGTGAAGGCGATCCGTCCGCACACCAGCCTGCCGTTCGACGTGCACCTGATGGTGGCGCCGGTCGATCCCTGGCTGGAAGCCTACCGTGACGCCGGGGCCGACCTGCTGACCGTCCATCCCGAAAGCGGGCCGCACCTGCACCGCACCCTGGCCCGCATCCGCCAGCTGGGGGCCAAGGCCGGGGTGGTGTTCAATCCGGCCACCCCCCTGTCGATCCTCGAAGAGGTGGTCGATCTGGTGGACCTGGTGCTGATCATGTCGGTCAATCCCGGCTTCGGCGGACAGAAATTCATCGACAGTTCGCTGCGCAAGATCGCCGGCGCCCGCGCCATTCTGGACCGCGCCGGATCGACGGCCCATCTACAGGTGGACGGGGGCGTGACCTCGGCCAATGCGGCGGCCTGCGTCGCGGCCGGGGCCGACGCCCTGGTCGCCGGCTCCTTCGTGTTCAAGGGCGATTATGCGACCAATATCGCCGCCCTGAAGGCCGTCCCGGCCGCCGCGTGAGCCCGATCAGTCCCTTCGCCCCGCGCGGCGCCGAAGCCACGCCAGACCTGGCCTCGGGTCAGATCCCCGGCTTGGCCGGCGCGCCGGTGCGAACCCCGGTGCGGTCGGGCGAGACGGCGACCGGACCGGGCCTGTGGCCGGCCATCGCCGGACGCCTGGTCACCCGTCAACTGTGGATCGAGCTGTACGGCCTGCCGGGTTACAGCCTGACGCTGAGCCCGTTCCTGGGCGGGGGCAAGGTCACGGCCTTCGCGGCCACGCCGCGCGATTTCCGGCCGCACGATCCGGCGCCGGGCAAGAATCTGCTGGTCGGTCGTTTCGTTCTGGCCGGCGCCTCGATGGAGGTCGAGGCGCCGGCGGATCCGTGGAACCGCCCCAGCCCGTCGCGTCCCTTCGCCGTAGAACTCCATGCCTTCAACTGGCTGCCGGCCTTGATGGCCCAGGGGGAGCGGGGCGCGCGCGAGGCCTTGCGTCTGACGCTCGCCTGGGCGGACACCTTCGCGCGTTGGTCGCCCTTCGCCTGGGGCCCCGAAATTCTGCCGCGCCGGGTGATCAACCTGGCCTGCGCCGCCCGCAAGATGGGCGCGGTCGCGACCGAGGCCGAGCGGCTGAAACTGGCCGACAGCCTGGCGCGCCAGACCCGACAGCTGCTGCGCCCGCCCGGCGGCCTGGCGACCCGGGCCGAACGGTTGACGGCGGCGGCTGTCGGCGGCTGCGTCCTGGCCGGGGCGCCGGGTCAGGCCTTGCGGCGGCGCGCGCTGGGCGGCCTGACGAGCGCCTTGAAGACCACGGTCCTGGACGACGGCGGCCATGCGTCACGCAGTCCCGAGGCCGGGTTGGAGCTGTTGCTCGACCTGCTGACCCTGGACGACGCCCTGGCCCAGCTGTCCGAGCCGACGCCGGACGCCGTGTCGGGCGCCATCGCCCGCCTGACGCAGGGCCTGCGGCTTCTGACCCTGCCCGACGGTCGCCTGGCCAGTTTCCAGGGCGGGGGACCGTCCACCGTCGCCCGTGTCGCCGCCGCCCGCGCCCATGACGAGACCGCCACGACCAAGGGCGATCCCGCTCATCCGCCGACCGGAACCGTCGCCGGCCTGACGCGGATCGCCAGCCCCTTGCTGGCCATCATCGCCGACGCCGCCACGCCGGCTGGGGGCGCCTGGGGGGCGTCCGCCTGCGCCCAGCCGATGGCGCTGGAGATCGCCTGCGGCAAGGACCGGCTGGTGACCGGCTCCGGCTGGACCCCGCGGGCGACGGATCGTCAGGCCCTGCGGCTGACGCCCGGCCATTCGACCCTGACCCTGGGCGAGCGGTCGCTGAACGAGCCGCTGGGCGGCTGGAAGGGCGAACTGCTGGGTCCACGCCTGGTCGGGCCGCCCATCCATGTCACCACCGACCAGCGCGACGGCGACGGCGCCGTCTGGCTGGACATGGAGCATGACGGCTGGAACGAGGCCTTCGGCCTGAACCACCAGCGCCGTCTCTATCTGGACCAGCGGATGGACGAACTGCGCGCTGAGGAGAAGCTGTTCCCGACGCCGGGCCGCAAGGAGATGATCCGCCAGATCGCGGCCCCCTACGCCATCCGCTTCCATCTGGAGCCGGGGGTCCAGGCCTCGCTGGCGCGGGACCGCCGCTCGATCCTGTTGCGCGGCGCCTCGGGCCGGGGCTGGTGGTTCCGCACCGACGGGCCGGATGTGGCCATCGAGCCCAGCGTCCATATCGACGCCGGCCTGACCCGCCGCTCGCTGCAGATCGTCGTGCGCGGCTCGGCCCGCACCGACAGCGAAAGCCGAATCCGCTGGAAGCTGAGCCCGGCGGGCGCGAGCGGCGATCCGACGTGACCGACGCCGGCCGCCTGCGGATCGTGCGCGGTCTGCATACGGCCATCTATATCGTCATGTCCGTGGCCTGTTTCGCCGTCCTCTACGCTGGGATTTCGGGGCGAAGCGGGCCGTGGCTTTACGTCGCCCTGACCCTGGTGGCCATTGAGGTCGTGGTCTTCGTCGGCTTCGGCCTGAAGTGCCCTCTGACGGCCGTCGCCGTCCGCTACGGCGCCCGCCCGGACGGCGCCTATGACACCTTCTTTCCCGAGCGATGCACGCGTCACACCTTTCGGGTCTTCGGTCCGTTGATCGCGCTTGGGCTGATCCTCAACGCGCTTCGCTGGTTCGGCCTGCTCTGATCCGTCCGCATACGGGGTGACGCACGGGCGCCCCGGTGCTAGACGCCGCGCCATCCTCCCCCAGCCTTTAC
>NZ_JMQR01000043.1:0-24603 GCF_000698025.1 Brevundimonas sp. EAKA
CGGTCGGCTTGGCGGTCGGAGACGACTGTCGCGCCTGGACGGCCGTAGCCGCCAGGGCTCCGGCAGGCAGGGCGGACAGGAAGGTGCGACGACGCATGGGCGACTCCTCGAACAGCCGATTTGGCATCAAGGCGGTCAGCGTGCGCGGGAGCAAGCCTTGCCGCAAAGAAAAAGGCCGCGTCCCTTTCGGAACGCGGCCCAAATCCTGAAAGGACGGTCGTCCTATTCGATGTCTTCGTTCAGCAGGCCGACCTTGAAGAAGCCGTTCTCCTGCATCTTGTTCATGACTTCCATGAACTGCGAGTATTTCACTTCCGGCTGGGCGCGCACGAAGACGCGCTCTTCCTGGCAGGAACCGCCGCCCAAGGCGGTGCAGACGTCGGCGGCCAGGTTGTCGATCGAGGTCTGCTTGTCCGACAGGAACAGCTGACCGTTTTCCTGGATGGTGATGTACACCGGTTCCTTTTCCTCGGTCGGATTGGTGGGCGGCTGCGCCGGCGGCAGGTCGAGGCGGATCGACACGGTCGCCATGGGCGCGGCGACCATGAAGATGATCATCAGCACCAGCAGAATGTCGATGAACGGCGTGATGTTGATATCCGCCGTCTGTTCGATCGTGTGCTTGTCCCCACCGGAACCGCCGATCTTCGCAGCCATGCCTAATCTCCGTTACCGCCGGCCGCGATCCGCGCCGACATTTCCCTATGGATCGCCCGAGAGCTTGTTCGGTTCTTGGCGTCCCGATGCGCGCTTGTAAAGCGGTTCTAAACGATCCGGCGTTCCGGAACGTCAATTACCCGCGACAGGCGAGGCTTTACGCCTTCGCCAGCTTCAGGAAACGGTCCATCAGGGCCGGATCGGACTTGAAGGCGCCGGTGAACCGGGTGGTGACGGTCGAAACATGCCGGTGATGCACCCCGCGCGTGGTCATGCACTGGTGCGCGGCGTCGATCATCACCGCGACGCCCCTGGGCTGCAGGTGCGATTCGATGGCCTCGATGATGTCGTTGGTCAGGGTTTCCTGATTCTGCAGACGTCGGGCGAAGATCT
The DNA here is from genome assembly GCF_000698025.1 of Brevundimonas sp. EAKA. Classification (NCBI taxonomy): domain Bacteria; kingdom Pseudomonadati; phylum Pseudomonadota; class Alphaproteobacteria; order Caulobacterales; family Caulobacteraceae; genus Brevundimonas; species Brevundimonas sp. EAKA. Next base: position 1,051 of record NZ_JMQR01000043.1, read on the forward strand.
CCACCACCCGCGCCAGCTTCGAGATGCCGACAACCTTCTCGCCGGGCAGATAGGCGACATAGGCCTTGCCCAGGAAGGGGGCCAGGTGGTGCTCGCAATGGCTCTCCACCTCGATCTCGCGCAGGATGACCATGTCGTCATAGCCGGTCACGTCCTCGAAGGTGCGCGACAGCTCCTTGGCCGCGTCGGCCTCATAGCCGTCGAACCATTCCCCGTAAGCGTCGACCACCCGCTTGGGCGTGTCGATCAGGCCCGGACGGTCGGGATTGTCCCCGGCCCAGGCGATCAGTGTGCGCACGGCCTCCAGCGCCTGCTCGCGCGACGGGCGCCCAGACTCCTGAACCGTGGCGGTTTCGTCGCTGACGAGGACGGGCTTGGCGGGGATGACGCTCATGAACTCGATTTTCCGGCCGGGGCGGTCGGAGCCGCCCGGTATAGCTTCTACAATCCGTCGGGACTGTATATCAGGCCGCTATATGGGACGGACCCTCCGTCCTGCAAGAAAACGAAGTCCACCTATCTTATGCCGCTGCACATCCACGACACCCTGCACCGTGAAAAGCGCCTGTTCGAACCGCGCGATCCGAACCGGGTGACCCTCTATGTCTGCGGCCCGACGGTCTATGACTACGCCCATATCGGCAATGCGCGCCCGCCGGTGGTGTTCGACGTCCTGGTGCGGCTGCTGCGCCGGACCTACGGGCCAGACGCCGTCCTCTACGCCCGCAACGTCACCGACGTGGACGACAAGATCAACCAGAAGGCCGCCCGCGAGGGCGTGCCGATCGGCGAGGTCACCGCCCGCTACGAGGCCGCCTATCTCGCCGACATGGGCCTGCTGAACGTCTCGCCGCCCGACCTCGCCCCCCACGTCACCGACTATATCCCGGCCATCGTCGCCCAGATCCAGGCCATCGTCGACGCCGGCTGCGCCTATGCCGCTGAAGGCCATGTCCTGTTCGACGTTTCGTCCTATCCGTCCTACGGTGCCCTGTCGGGCCGGAACCTGGACGACATGATCGCCGGCGCCCGCGTCGAGGTCGCCCCCTACAAGAAGAACCCCCACGACTTCGTCCTGTGGAAGCCGTCCAAGCCGGACGAGCCGTCCTGGCCGTCGCCCTGGGGCGAGGGGCGTCCCGGCTGGCACATCGAATGCTCGGCCATGATCGAACAGGCCCTGGGCCTGCCCATCGACATCCATGGCGGCGGCATCGACCTGGTCTTCCCCCACCATGAGAACGAGATCGCCCAGGGCGTCTGCGCCCACGGCCATGCTCAGGGCGACAAGGCCCACGACGAATACGCCCGCTACTGGATGCACAACGGCTTCCTGACCGTGGACGCCGAGAAGATGTCCAAGTCCGTCGGCAACGTCCTGCTGCTGCACGACCTGGTCCAGGCCATGCCGGGCGAAGTCGTCCGCTGGGCGCTTCTGTCGGCTCATTATCGCCAGCCGCTGGACTGGAACCAGGGGCTGCTGGACCAGTCGAAGAAGTCGCTGGATCGCCTGTACGGCGCCCTGCACCGCTCCAGCGGCGTCGAGGTTCTGGATCTCGATCCACCCGCCGACTTCATGAAGTCGATCGAGGACGACCTGAACACCCCCGGCGCCATGGCCAGCCTGTTCGCCCTGTCCAGCGAGATCGAGCGCGGCATGACGGCGGGCGATCTGGACGCCGTGGCCCAGGCCCGCGCCCGCCTCATGGCCTGCGCTTCCATCCTGGGGGTGCTTCAGTCCGACCCGGCCGCCTGGCTGGAGGGGGACGTCTCCGACGCCCTGCGCCTCGAGGTCGAGGCCCTGCTGGACCAACGCGCCGCCGCCCGCGCCGCGAAGGACTGGCCCGAGGCCGACCGCATCCGCGACCGCCTGAACGCACTGAACGTCGTCGTCATGGACGGCCCCGACGGCGCCACCTGGCGGATGAAGGGCTGACGCTCAGGCTGCGGTCAACTGCCGGATCAGCGCCGTCTCGAACCCCTTGGTGTCCGGTCCCGGCAGGGCGGTCTTCAACTCGCCGCTCTCGTACAGCGCCATCACCTTCGGATGGACGTAGGAGGTCCGGCACACCGTCGGCGTATTGCCCAGCAGGCCCGCCACCGCCTTGACGCAGACGGTGATCTTGCGTTTGGCGTCGGTCGGCGAGGTCGGAGGCTCCATCTCGCGCAAGGCCCGCGCCGCCGAGACCGTGCCCGCCCAGGTGCGGAAATCCTTGGCCGAGAACTGGTCGCCCATGGCCGCGCGGATATAGGCGTTCACATCGTCGGAGGTGACGGGGCACAGCTCCCCGTCGGCGGTGCGGTATTTGAACAGGTGCTGGCCCGGCAATTCCTCCAGCGCCCGCACCACCCGCGCCAGCCGCCGGTCGCGGACGCTGACCCGGTGGTCCTTGCCGCTCTTGCCCCGGAATTCGAAGGTCAGGGCCGCGCCGTCCACCTCCAGATGCCGCTTGTTCAGGGTGGTCAGCCCGTAGCTGCGGTTCTCCCGCGCATAGGCCGCATTGCCGACCCGGATCAGGGTGATCTCCAGCAGCCGCACGGCGGTCGCCAGCACCTTCTCCTTCACCGGCCCCCTCAGACCCAGATCATGCTCCACCTGGGCGCGCAGCCGGGGGAGGGCGCGCGAAAAGGCCGGCAGCTTGTCGAACTTGTTCTCCGAACGGGCCGAACTCCAGCCGGCGTGATAGCGGTACTGTTTGCGCCCCTTCGCGTCGCGCCCGGTCGCCTGGATATGGCCGTTGGCCTTGGGGCAGATCCAGACGTCGGTCCAGGCGGGCGGAATAGCCAGGGCGCGGATACGGTCCAGAACTTTGGCGTCCTTGACCGGTTGATCCTTGGCGTCGCGATAGGACCAGCCCTTGCCGGCGGGGCGGCGGGTCAGGCCGGGGTTGTCGTCGCTGCACCAGCTCAGCCCCTGCGGGACCTCGACCGCAATATCCACGCCGTGCGATCCGTCCGCCATCAGCGGCCTTCCTTTTCATTGGTCTTTCAGCGGCTTGCCCCAGACCCGCCCCAAGACCAGCAACGAACGCCGGGTGGGGTCGCCGGGTTCCAGCCGCCGCTTCCCCTTGACCCCGCGCGCCCGGCGCGACACGAGGCGGCATGAATTATCGCCACAGCTTCCACGCCGGAAACTTCGCCGACCTGGTCAAACACGCCCTGGTCCTGTGGCTGGTGAAGACCCGCGCGGCCGCGGGCCCGCTGACGGTGCTCGACACCCACGCCGGCGCCGGCCTCTATGACCTGTCCGGCGACGCCGTGCGGTCCAAGGAGGCCGAGGCCGGAGTCGCGCGTCTGATGACCGACCCGGACCTGCCGCCCCTGATGCAGGCCCTGGCGGATCGGGTGGCGGCGCTGAACCCCGACGGCGGCGCCCGCTTCTATCCCGGCTCGCCCGTGCTGATCGCCGACGCCCTCGGGGCGGGCGGAACCTATGTCGGCTATGAGCTGAACCCGCCCGTCCGCGCCCTGCTGGATCAGGCCCTCGCGGATCGCCCCAACGCCGAGGCGCGCGAGGGCGACGGCTACGCCCTGGCCACGGCCGAGGCGGCGCGGGCCGAGGCGCCCCTGATCCTGATCGACCCCCCGTTCGAGAAGCCCGACGACTATATCCGTTCGGCCGAAACCGCCCTGGCGGTGGTCCGCCGCGACCCCGCCGCGACCGTCGCCGTCTGGACCCCGCTGAAGGATCTGGAGACCTTCGACGGCTTCATCCGCCGGCTCCAGACCAGGGCCGGCCCGACCCTGGTCGCCGAGGCCCGCCTGCGTCCCCTGACCAATCCGATGAAGATGAACGGCTGCGCCCTGGTGATCGTCAATCCGCCGCCGGGCGCCGAGGACGCGGCGCGCCAGGTCTGCGGCTGGGTCGCCGACCGTCTGGGCGATCCGGGCGGCCGGGCTGAAATCTGGTCCTTCTGATCGGCGCGCCCCTTGTCTATGGTCGGGCCATGACCCGTATCGCCATTCTGGAAACCGGCCATCCGCCCGAGGCCCTGAAGGACAGTTTCGACGACTATCCGGCCCGGTTCCGCGCCCTGCTGGGCGAAAACGTCCCGACCACCCGGTTCGACGTCCAGTCCGGCCATCTGCCGTCCGACCCCGCCGCCTTTCAGGGGGTGATCGTCACCGGCTCGGCCGCCGGGGTCTATGACGACCTGCCGTGGATACCCCAGCTGATCGACTGGCTGCGCGCCGCGCGGGGCCGGACCCGGATCGTCGGCATCTGTTTCGGCCATCAGGTTCTGGCCCACGCCTTCGGCGGCGAAGTCGTGAAATCGGACAAGGGCTGGGGCGTCGGCCTGCACCGCTACGACGTCCACGGAACCGAGCCCTGGATGCACCCCCGCGCCCGCACCCTCGCCATCCCCGTCTCGCATCAGGATCAGGTCGTGGCGATTTCACCCGACGCCCGCGTCATCGCCTCCAGCGGCTTCACCCCCTACGCCGGCCTGGCCTGGGGCGAAGACGCCATCTCCTTCCAGTGCCACCCGGAGTTCCAGCCCGACTACGCCGCCGCCCTGGTCGAGGTCCGGCGCGGCTCGCGCATCCCCGAACCCCTGGCCGAGGCCGCGCTCGACAGCCTGAAACGCCCCAACGACCGCGCCGTCCTCACCGCCTGGATCCGCGCCTTCCTGCTGCTCACCCCGCCGCCGGTCGAGGACCAGGGCAGCGGGATCTGATCTTTACTTTCGTCATCCTCCGGCGAGCGTAGCGAGACCGGGGGACCCAGCGGCGCGCGAGAGCGCGAACCTGTCGCGGAAGAACTTTCGAGCATCGCGCGGCGGATACATCGCCTTCGGCGCCGCTGGGTTCCCAGGTCTGCGCCGCGAAGGGGCGGCTTGCCGGAGAATGACGAAAGTAGAAGGCGCTAAACCCCCAGCACCGCGATCAACCCCAGGCTCAGCCCCACCAGGGCCGCCAGCGACAACACCACGGCCGCCACCACACGCCCGCCAGCCCGCGCCACGGCCCGGATGTCGGTCTGCAGCCCCAGAGCCGCCATGGCCGCCACGGTCAGCAGGCCCGACGCCGCCGCCATCGGCGAAAGCGCCGCCTGAGGGATCAGGTTCAGGTTCCTCAGCGCGATCATCGCCAGAAAGCCGACGATGAACCAGGGCAGCAGCCGGTGCAGACCTGGCCCCTTCGCCCCCTCCGCCCGATCCCGGAAGATCAGCGACAGCACCAGGATCACCGGCCCCAGCATCAGCACCCGCGCCAGCTTGATCACCGTCCCCGTCTGGGTCGCGACGGCGCCGAACGGGGCGGCGGCCGCCAGCACTTGCGGCACGGCGTAGACGGTCAGCCCCGCCAGGGCGCCGAACTGCAAACCGCTCATCCCCATCAGCCCGCCCAGCAGCGGCAGGGTCAGCACCACCACCACCCCCAGCACGGCGGTAAAGGCGATGGAGGCGGCCACCTCCTCGCCATCGGCGTCGATCACCGGGGCCACGGCGGCGATGGCGGAGTTGCCGCAGATGGCGTTGCCGCACGCGACCAGCAGGGCCATGCGCGGGTTCAGCCCCAGCAGACGTCCGATCCCGAACCCGGCCAATATGGCGGCCGCGACCAGGGCGAAGACCCCCGCCACGAACCCCAGCCCCAGCGACGACAGGGTCGCCGCACTGACCGAGGCGCCCAACAGGACCACGGCGACTTCCAGCAGTATCTTGGCGCTGAAATCGATCCCGGCCCTGAACCGGGCGTCCGGCGTCCAGGCCGCCCGCACGCCGGCCCCCAGCAGGATGGCCAGCACCAGCGGCTCCAGCCAGACCTTGCCGACCGCCCCGCGTTCCAGGCCGCCCAGGCCCACCGCCGCCAGGGCGACCACCAAGCTTATCATCAGGCCGGGCCACACCGCGCGCCCGAACGCGCCCAACCGTATCATGCGGGGCAGGGGAGGACTCAAAACGGCGTCAGGGGCGGCGGATTTCATGGTTCCGCTTGATGGGCGGCCCCTCGACCTCGGTCCAACGGATTGTTATGGTAATTTCAATCCGATTCGGAGATTGATCGTGACCCTGGAACGCCTGCGCATCTTCGTCGCCGTGGCCGAGCGCCAGCATGTGACGGCCGCCGCGCGGGCGCTGAACCTGACCCAGTCGGCGGTCTCCAACGCCATCGCGGCGCTGGAAGCCGAGCACGACGTTTATCTGTTCGACCGGGTCGGCCGGGGCGTGGTGCTGAACCAGACCGGTCTGGCCTTCCTGCCCGAGGCCAGGGCCGTGCTGGCCCGCGCAGCGGCGGCCGAGGCGGCGCTGGCGGACATGAGCGCCCTGCGACGCGGCCGCCTGACCATCTTCGCCAGCCAGACCATCGCCAGCGCCTGGTTGCCCCGCCGACTGGCCGCCTTTCATGCGGCCCATCCTGGCGTCGAACTGGATGTGGCCATCGGCAATACGCGTGAGGTGGCCGAGGGGGTGTTGAGCGGCGCGGCCGAACTGGGTCTGGTCGAGGGCGAGATCGACCAGCCCTTGCTGGATCAGACGGTGGTGGGCTCGGACCGGCTGGCGGTTCTGGTCACGCCCGACCATCCCTGGGCCGGACTGCGCAGATTGGAGGCCCAGACCCTGGCGACCCAGGCCTGGGTCCTGCGCGAGGCGGGATCCGGCACCCGCTCGACCCTGGAGGCGGCGCTGCGAAACGCGGGCGTGGACCCCGCCGCCCTGTCCATCGCCATGACCCTGCCGTCGAACGAGGCGGTGCTGGCGGCGGCCGAGGCGGGGGCGGGGGCCACGGCCCTGTCCGAGAGCGTGGCCTATGGATCGGTCGCCGCCGGCCGTCTGGTCACGGCGGCCTTCAGCCTGCCGGAACGCCCGTTCCGCCTGCTGCGGCATCGCGAACGCTATCGCAGCAAGGCGGGCGACGCTTTTGTCGCCGCCATGGAATGAGCCGACGGGGGATGCACCCCTAATTCCGCTCCACCGCATTCTGAATTCTAAGGGCTTTCAATGAAATCCCCACAATCGACCCATCGCCCTTCCGGGCGCGGTTAGACTGGCCGCCAGGTCTTTGACAATCGAACGGAAAACACGCCGCCAAACTGCACGCTTTTGCGCATCGCACCGGTTTTCGCCGGCGCAGTGCAATTCGGGGACGCGGTTTCAAGGGCGGGCGGGCCGCCGAATTCAGACTATTTAGACGATCTAGACTGTCTTTTTTTCGATCAGAGTCCGAACCGGGGAAACACGAACCGCTCCAGCAGCAGCGAGGCTGCGAAATAGAAGCCGATCACCACGAACAGGGTCAGCGGGATCTGCGGCTGCTTCGCCAGGATCAGATAGATCCCGTACAGCACCGCAAACAGGGCCGAGGTGGCCAGGGGACGAAGCAGGATCTTCGCAAGGGGGGACTTCACGGCCATTTCACCACCGGGGGCATGGAGCTGAGGATCGAATCGACGTTGCCGCCGGTCTTGAGGCCGAACATGGTGCCACGGTCGTACAGCAGGTTGAACTCCACATAGCGCCCGCGCCGCACCAGCTGCTCCTCGCGCTCCTCCGGCGTCCAGGCCTCGCCCATCCGCCCGGCGACGATCTTCGGATAGACGTCCAGGAAGGCCAGGCCCACGTCGCGGGTGAAGGCGAAGTCCCGGTCATGGTCGCCGCTGTCGTGGTGGTCGTAGAAGATGCCGCCGGTGCCCCGCGGCTCCTGCCGATGCGGCAGGAAGAAATACTCGTCGCACCAGGCCTTGTACTTGGCGTGCCAGTCCGGATCATGGGCGTCGCAGGCCGTCTTCATCGCGGCGTGAAAGGCCAGGGTGTCCGGGTGATCCGGGCGCCGATCCGCGTCCAGCACCGGCGTCAGATCGCCCCCGCCGCCGAACCAGCTCTGGGTCGTGGCGATGAAGCGGGTGTTCATATGCACCGCCGGAACCCGGGGGCTGACCGGGTGGCAGATCAGGCTGATCCCGGTGGCGAAGAACCGGGGATCCTCCGCCGCCCCCGGCACCGTCTTGGCGTAGTCAGCCGGAAACGATCCGTGCACGGTCGAGACATGGACCCCGACCTTCTCGAACAGCCGGCCGTGCATCATCCCCATGACGCCCCCGCCGCCTGCCTCGCGTTCCCACGGCGTCCGCACGAACCGCCCGGGCTCCCCCGGAAACAGATCATCGGGGGCCGCATCCTCCAGCGCCTCGAAGGCCGAATGGATACGGTCGCGCAGATGCTCGAACCAGGCGCGGGTCTCGACCTTCTTCAGGTCGAGCGGATCGGAAAAGGCGGCGTCGCTCATGCCGTCTCTCCTAGACGCTCGCTGCCCCGCCGGGAAACCTCTTCCTTCTCCTTGCGTGAGAAGGTGGGCCCGAAGGGCTCGGATGAGGGGTTGCCTGACCCTCTCCGTCTGTCAGTGTGCGTCGCAACATCAGGGAGTCGCATCATGATCCGTCATCTGCTGGCCGGCGTCGCCGTCGCCGCCTTCGCCACCGCCGCAAACGCCCAATCCGCCGGCGAGGCCCGCGTGCTGGAGATCCTGAAGACCACCCCCCTGATCGACGGCCACAACGACCTGCCCTGGGCCTTGCGCCAGCAGTACGGAAACGACGTCTACGCCGTTGATCTGACGACCGATCTCGAGGCGACGACCCGGCTTCACACCGACATCGCCCGCCTGCGCGCCGGCGGCGTCGGCGGCCAGTTCTGGTCCGTCTACGTCCCCGCCAGCCTGACCCCGCTGGAAGCGGTCGAAGAGACCTTCGAACAGATCGACACGGCCAAGCGGATCATCGCCGCCCACCCCGACGTCTTCGGTCTGGCGACCACGGCGGACCAGGTCGACGCCGTCTTCGCCTCGGGCCGGATCGCCAGTCTGATCGGCATGGAGGGCGGCTATTCCATCGACGACTCCCTGGCCCTGCTGCGCGAGTTCCACCGCGCCGGCGCCCGCTACATGACCCTGACCCACTCCAAGACCACCACCTGGGCCGACAGCGCGACCGACGCCCCCAAATGGGGCGGGCTCAGCCCCTTCGGCGAGGACGTGGTGCGCGAGATGAACCGCCTGGGCATGATGGTGGATCTCAGCCACGTCTCGGAGGACACCATGCTGGACGCCATGCGGGTGTCCGACGCCCCGGTCATCTTCTCCCACTCCTCGGCGCGGGCGATCACGGCCCATCCCCGCAATGTGCCCGACCGGGTGCTGCGGATGATGCCTGAGGACGGGGGGATCGTGATGATCAATCTGGCCCCCGGCTTCGTCTCCGAACGGGTCCGCGCCTGGAACGCCGACCGCGCGGGCGAGGAGGCGCGGCTGAGGACCCTGAACCCCGGCGATCCGACCGCCGTCGAGGCCGGGCTGACCGCCTGGTCCGCCGCCCATCCGACGCCGGAGGCGACCCTGGCCGACGTCGTCGCCCATATCCAGCATGTGCGTCAGGTCGCGGGGATCGACCACGTCGGCCTGGGCGCAGACTTCGACGGCATCGGCAGCCTGCCCGAGGGCATGACCGGGGTGGACGCCTATCCCCGCATCCTCGCCGCCCTGATGGACGCCGGCTGGACCGAGGCCGACATCCGCAAGATCGCCGGCGAGAACCTGCTGCGCGTCATGCGCGCCGTCGAAGCCGCCGCCGCCGCCAAGGCGTCCGAGCGACCGTCGCTGGCCAAGCCGACCGCCGGATAGGCGGCTTGCCTTTCGGGCCGGGACCGGGCATCAGGCGCGCCTCACCCTGGACCCGGCCTGTTTGAAGCGTCGGGTGGCTATCCCGGCCGCCGATCCGCCGGGAAACCCGCCGCATACGATCATGGCCGCGCGCCAGGTCGGCGGCAGACCCCAGATGAACCCCACATGTCCCTTATCGCCTCCGCGCGCCAGCAATGGCTCGCCAACCCTCGCCGCGACCTGCTGGCGGGGACCGTCGTCGCCCTGGCCCTGATCCCCGAGGCTATCGCCTTCTCCATCATCGCCGGCGTCGATCCGGCCGTCGGCCTCTACGCCAGCGTCGTCATCGCCGTGACCATCGCCTTCGTCGGTGGTCGTCCGGCCATGATCTCGGCCGCCACCGGGGCCATGGCCCTGCTGATGGTCGGTCTGGTCCGCGACCACGGGCTGGAATACCTGTTCGCCGCCTCCATTCTGTGCGGCGTGTTCCAGATCATCATCGGCCTGCTGAAGCTGGGCCGCTACATCAGGTTCGTCAGCCGCAGCGTGATGACCGGCTTCGTCAACTCCCTGGCGATCCTGATCTTCCTGGCCCAGATGCCCGAGCTGATCGGCGCCAACTGGCAGACCTTCGCCCTGGTCGGGGCCGCCCTGGTCGTCATATACGGCTTCCCGCGCCTGACCAGGGCGGTGCCTTCGCCCCTGGTCGCCATCGTCCTGATCAGCGCCTTCGTCATCATGACCGGGCTGGACGTCCGCACCGTCGGCGACATGGGCCAGATGCCTTCGACCCTGCCGATGTTCCACCTGCCGGCCGTGCCCCTGACCTGGGAGACCCTGGCCGTCATCGCACCGATCTCGGCGACCCTGGCCTTCGTCGGTCTGCTGGAAAGCCTGCTGACCGCCAATCTGCTGGACGACATCACCGACACCCCCTCGGACAAGGACCGCGAAACCCGCGGCCAGGGCATCGCCAACATCCTGTCGCCCCTGTTCGGCGGCATGGCGGGCTGCGCCATGATCGGCCAGTCGATCATCAACGTCACCTCCGGCGCGCGCGGGCGGCTGTCGACCCTGTGGGCCGGCCTGTTCCTGCTGTTCCTGATCCTGGTGCTGCGCGACTGGGTCGCTCAGATCCCGATGGCGGCCCTGGTCGCCGTCATGATCATGGTGTCCATCGGCACCTTCGACTGGGGCTCGGTGCTGAAGCTGCGTTCGACCCCGTTCCAGTCGTCGGTGGTCATGATCGCCACCACCGTCACCGTGGTCGCCACCCATGACCTGTCGAAGGGCGTGATCCTGGGCGTGCTGCTCTCGGCGGTCTTCTTCATGCGCAAGGTCGGCAAGACCATCGCCGTGACCGAGATCGAGACCCCGGAGGAGGGCGTGCTGCGCTACCGCGTGACCGGCCAGCTGTTCTTCGCCTCAGCCGATCTGTTCGCCGCCAGCTTCGAACACCACGGCCACCCCAAGCGCGTCGAGATCGACATGACCGACGCCCATCTGTGGGACCTGACCGGCGTCGCCGCCGTGGACAAGGTCGTTTTCCGCTACCGCCGCCAGGGCGCCCAGGTGGAGGTCATCGGCATGAATCAGGCCGCCCGAACCCTGGTGGATCAGGTAGGCCGGTTCGAGAAGGAACACCTGCCGACGGCGGCGGCTCACTAAGGACGGCCTTGTGAAACAAGGGGTCTGCGAGGTCATGCAAAACGGCCCGCCCCGGAGCCAATGAAGGTTCGGAACGGGCCGTTTTCAGGCCTGCATCCAACCCGGACTTGGCCGCGCATACCGATGGTATATGGAGTGATTCGCGTCAAGCCCGGTCAAGACTGATCAGGTCAATACGTCATATCCCTGATCTCAGCCCCAGGCTTCGACCGCCCCACGGCGGCGGACGGGCGCGGCGCTGGCCAACTGGGTGCGGGGCTCCGCCTCGGCCCGGCCGAACAGCCAGCCTTGGCCGTATTCCACGCCGAGCGCCTTCAACTCGGTCACCACGCCTTCGGTCTCGATCATTTCAGCGATGGTCTCGAGCTTCATGGAACGGCACAGCTCCACGATATTGCGCAGCAAGTCGCGGCCCAATTCGTCCGTCTCGAGATCCCGCACCAGGGAGCCGTCGATCTTGACCGCATCGACCGTCAGCTTGCGGAGATAGTCGTAGGAAGCGGCGCCGGAGCCGAAGTCGTCGATACAGACCTTGATCCCGGTTTCGCGCAGGGCGGCCAGGCGGCGGTTGGCCGCCTCTATGTCGGCCAGGGCCGACGTCTCGGTGACCTCGACGATCAGGCGTTTGCGCTCTGCCGGCGATCCGGCGGTCATGTGCAGCAGCTGTTCGACATAGGTGTCGTCGCCCAGGGAGGAGCCGGAGACGTTGATCGCCATCTTCAGCAGGCCGGCGCCCGGCGCCCGCATGCGTTTCAGCACCTTTTCGGCGACGGCGAGATCGAAGGATTCGATCAGATCCAGTTCCTCGGCCATGCGGATGGCGTTGGCCGGGCCGTTGTTGTTGGAGTTGAACCGCGCCAGGGCCTCGAAATGGTGGACCGAGCGAGAGGCGAGATGAACAATGGGCTGGTAGTGGACCTGGAACTCACGCGACTTGACCACGCTGCGGAAGGCCTCGGCGTCGCGGAAGGTGCGTTTCAGCGAGTCCGAGAAAGCGACCTGCGGATTGGCCAGGCCGTCATCCTTGAGGCAGCCTTCGATGGCGAACCGCATGGCGCGCAACACGCAAAGGGTGTCGGCGCCTTTGGGAACGCTGGAGACAAAGGACTCGGCGCCCAGGTCCACGCCTTCCGCGCGGCCAGCCTCGACGATCTCGGCCGCCAGGTCACGCGTGTCGCCGCTGGGGCGCAGGACGGCGAAACGTTCAGGCGTGATCTGGGCGGCTGAGGAGCCCTGCGCGGCGGCGGACTGCAGCGTCGCCTCGATGCGGCGATACACCTTGTCGGCGACTTCGCCGCCGAGGCATTCGAGGCCTCTGATATCAAGAAAGGCCAGAGACAGGCCTGGGGCGCCCTCGACGATACAGGCCGCCTGAGCCAGGAATCCTTCCGCATCCGACAGGGGCGGGGTCTCGACGTCCGCCAGTGCGATGGCGGGACCTTCATAGGAGATCGAGCAGGATATGGCGGGGGCCAGCTGAGGCAGGATGAAGGCCCGGAGCGAGGCGCGTCGAACCCGGTCCGTTCCGACGCGGATCAGGATCTGGGTGGCGGGACTGCGCCCGCCCGGCTTGGTGGCCAGCAGAGTTTCGACGGCCCCTGCGCCTTCATGCAGGAAATCGAGCAGCGGCTTGCCGGTCCACAGGGCGCCGACATCCTGGCCCGGAGACGGTCCGGCCCCCAAGGCGAAGGCCACGGAGCCCTTGGCGTCGATCTCGACGAGCGCATCCGCAGATGCAAAGGCCAGACCCAGGAGGCGAGCAGTCATCGACATGCCGACAGCATGCACGGCGGCGCTTAAAAAATCGGCAACGGCGACAACGACCGCGGTTGTCGAAGCGCGCCGAAGTCAGGCCTTGCGGTTGAAGGCGACGGCGCGACCGTCGCCCTGTGCGGCGCGGCCGTCGGCGGCATAGGCCGAAGCGGGCGTACGGGCGGCGGCGACCTCATGGGCGATGGCGCGCACCAGGCCTTCCGAAATCTTCCGCGCCGCCTCGACTGCGCTGGCGTGGCGAGACAGAACGGCGTCAAAGGCGCGCGTGGCTTCGATCAACGCCATCCGATCGGTCGCCAGGCCGCCGCTGAGCAGGGCGGGATTGGCCTTCACATGGCCGGAGTCGCGACGATAGAGATTGGCCATCTCCTGTGTCTCGGCCAGGCTGGCGGCGACGTCCTGGGGCCTGCCTTCTTCGAAGGCCCGCGTTTCGGCGGCCAGGCGATCCGTCAGGCGGCGCGTCAGGTCGAGCAACTGGCGGACGCGGGCGGTGGCGAGTTCGGCGTCGCTCATTGCGCGCCCTCCTGCATCTTCAGCATTTCGTTCATCACCGGCCCCGCCAGGCCGATGCCGCCCGCTGCGACCGTCTTCTTGGCCATCTCGTCCAGCAGGAAGCTGCGCCAGGTCGCTTCGCCCTGACCGCCGCCGAACAGGCCGTCGGTCGACAGGCCTTCGAACATCGGCTTCAGCATCTGCGACAGGAAGGACGCTTCGAAGGCCTCGGCGGTTTCCTTGATCTTGGCCTTGGTCGCATCGCCGACGCCGGCGGCCAGGCCCTGCACGGGGCGGATCAGGTCGGTAGGGACAGACAGGTCGGTCATGGTCACATCACCTCGATGTCGGCCTGCAGGGCGCCCGACGCCTTGATGGCCTGTAGGATGCTGATCATGTCGCGCGGGCTGACGCCCAGGGCGTTCAGGCCGTTGACCAGGGTGGACAGGCTGGTTCCACCGCCGACGATCCGCATCTGGGTGCCCAGATCCTCTTCGACGCTGACCTGGGAGTCGGGGATGACGGCGGTCTGGCCTTGGCTGAAGGGGGCAGGTTGACTGACGGACAGTTGTTCATCGACCGATATGGTCAGATTGCCCTGGGCTATGGCGACGCGCGAGATCCGCACCGCATCGCCCATGACGATGACGCCGTTCACCTCGTCGATGATCACCTTGGCCGGCGAATCGACCGTGACCGCCAGATTCTCCACGCGGCTGATGAAACCCGCCATGCCCAGCTGGCCGGGCGCGCGCAGGGTTACGACCGTGCCGTTCTCGGCCAGGGCCGTGCCGGGATAGGCGGCGTTGACCACGGCGGCGACGCGTTGGGCCGTGGTGAAGTCGGGGTTGCGGAGGTTCAGGCGCACCTCGTTCATATTGGACATCTCGAACCCGGTCTCGCGCTCGACCGAGGCCCCCGAGGCGATGCGGCCGGCGGTCGGCACGCCGCGCGTCACCGACGAGCCTGAACCGCCCGAAGCCGAGACGGCGCCGGTCTGAACCGAACCCTGGGCGACCGCATAGACCTGACCGTCGGCGCCCTGGAGGCTGGTGACGACCAGCGCCCCGCCCAGGAGGCTCTTGGCGTCGCACATGGATGAGACATTGACGTCGATGCGCGAGCCGGGCGTAGCGAAGGCCGGCAGCTCGGCCGAGACCATGACGGCGGCCATATTCTTGGTGTTGGCGTTGGCGCCGCGGATATTGACCCCGAGACGCTCGGTCATGCCTTCCAGCGATTGACGGGTGAAGGGGCAGTTGCGGAGCGAGTCGCCGGTTCCGTTCAGCCCCATGACCATGCCGTATCCGACCAGCTGGTTGCCGCGAACGCCCTCGACGGCGGCGATATCCTTGATTCGTGACTGGGCCAGGGCTGGAGACGCGACGAGGCCCAGCGCAGCAAAGGCGGTGAGAGGCGCGACAAGGCGGGCAAGCAGATTCTGCATCGGTCGGACGTCCCAAAGGCGTTTCATTCATTATGATGCGAAGATCGTGCCGTGGCTCAAGTTGCTGAAATAACTGACTTCGTTCTGTGGTGAGAGCGGGAGCGGCGGCAGTTTTTGCCTGGGCGTTAACCAAAAGGTCATTCCGTTCGCCAAAGGGTGGCCTCATGAGACGGAGCCTCCGCCGATGAAGGTCACAGGGACTACGGGACCCAGCGCGCCGACGGGCGGCAAGCCTGCGCGCGCCAGCGCCGGATTTTCGCTGGGCCAGACCGGCGCGACCGCCGCGCCGTCCGCCGCCTCCGCCAGTGCGGCGACATCGGGGGTCAATGACGTCTCGGCCCTGATGGCGCTCCAGGGGATCGAGGGACCGCTGGAGAAGCGACGCCGCGCGGTGAAACGGGGCGCAGGTCTGCTGGACCGGCTGGACGAGATGAAGATGGCCCTGTTGTCCGGCGAGCCGGACGAGGCCGTGCTGCAGCAACTCTCCCGGACGTTGCGCGAGGATCGGCCCGATGACGGGGATGCAGGACTGAACGACCTGCTGGACCAGATCGACCTGAGAGCATCGGTGGAACTGGCCAAGGCGGAGATGCGCCGCCGCAGCTCCGAAAGCTGAAAGCTTCAGTATTTCAAATCGGAGCGCGAAAACTGCGCGCCAAATGTCACGCGGTTCAACGCTTCGCCTAATCATGATCACGGAATCGCGAACGCCGTTGCCGGGACTCGCGGACCCCACTATACGGCCCATACGCCACAGGGGGGCGTGCTTAGAGAGCGTGAGTGCGATGAACGCTTTGGCGTCCGTTGTGTCCGACGAAACCGGTCCGTATCGGCCGTCTGACGACGAGCCGTTCATGAGTGAACGGCAGCTTGCCTATTTCAAGAAAAAGCTTCTGGACTGGAAGGACGACATCCTTCGAGAGTCCAAGGGCACGGTGGTCAATCTGAAGGCCGAGACCGAAAACCACCCCGATCTGGTGGATCGGGCTTCGTCGGAATCGGATCGCGCGCTTGAGTTGCGCACCCGTGATCGTCAACGCAAGCTGATCTCCAAGATCGATGACGCCCTGCGTCGGATCGAGGACGGGTCCTACGGCTATTGCGAGGACACCGGCGAACCGATCGGCCTGGGACGTCTCGAGGCCCGCCCGACGGCGACCCTGTCGGTCGAGGCCCAGGAACGCCACGAACGCCGCGAACGCGTCCACCGCGACGACTGATCTCAGACGGGCAAGGCCGGTTCGATGTCGGTCCGACTGAAATCGTCGCCCTTGTAGAGCAGGGGCAGGTTGCGTTCCTTCGCCAGGGCGTAGGCGAAACAGTCGCCCAGGTTCAGCCTGGCTGGCGTGCGTTTGCCGAACCTTGTCTCGGCCTCCACCGCGATCCGCGCCGTCTCTCCGCCTGCGGTAGGGATCTCAATGCGAAGAGCATCCATCAGCGCGAGCAGACTTTGCTGGCCGTCGGGGCCGAGGACGCGGCGCGCGGCGACTGTCGTCTCCCAAAACCCAAGCGGCGACAACAGCGACGGTGTTTCAACCAGCAACTTTATAAAAGCGTCTGCCTCCGGCTCGCCGGCCAGGATGGCGACTAACGCCGACGCATCCACGACGATTACTTTGGAAGGCCGTCCTCATCATAAAAATCGTCGTCCGTTGGCCATGTCGCCAATCTCGGCATCGCGCTGACGCGAGCCAGGATGGCTTCGACCGCCGCGCGACGATTCTCCCTGTCGTCGGAGGCTCGAGCCTCGTCCGCCGCAATGCGCTCGGCCAGCATCGTCTCCACCAGTTCGGTGATCGACTTGCCTTCGCTCTTGGCGCGTTGGCGTAGTCGTTCGGCGACTTCGGGCTTCCTGATCTGCACGGGAGCGTTCATGACGGCGATAAGTCTATCATGACGGGTGTTTCGATCCAACCCGCGCCTTGACTTCGCCGGGTTGCGGCGCGACCTAGCCGCCTCGCTTTCAAGGTCGCTATCCCATGTCCGTCAAGGTTCGTTTCGCCCCGTCGCCGACGGGTAAGTTGCACGTCGGCAATGTCCGCACCGCCCTGGTGAATTGGCTGTTCGCCAAGGGGCAGGGCGGCTCGTTCGTGCTGCGCATCGACGACACCGATCTGGCGCGCTCCACGCCCGAGTTCGAACAGGGGATCGAGGACGACCTGTCCTGGCTGGGTCTGACCTGGGACGAGCGTTACAACCAGTCCAAGCGGTTCGACCGCTACGAAGAGGCCGCCGCCAGGCTGAAGGCGTCCGGCCGGCTTTATCCCGCCTATGAGACCGCCGACGAACTGGATCGCCGTCGCAAGGTGCAGTTGTCGCGCGGCCTGCCGCCGATCTACGACCGCGCCGCGCTTGAGCTGACCGAAGATCAGAAGGCCGCCTATGAGGCCGAGGGCCGTCGTCCCCACTGGCGCTTCAAGCTGGAAGGCAAGCGCGTCGCCTGGGAAGACCTGGCGCGCGGCCATGCCGAGGTCGACACCGCCTCCATGTCCGACCCGGTGCTGATCCGCGAGGACGGCCTGTTCCTCTACACCCTGCCGTCCGTGGTCGACGATATCGACATGGCCATCAGCCACATCATCCGGGGCGAGGACCACGTCACCAACACCGGCGCCCAGATCGAGATCTTCGAAGCCCTGGGCGCGACGATTCCCGGCTTCGCCCATATGCCGCTGCTGGTCGGCGCCGACGGCGCGGCCCTGTCGAAACGTCTGGGCTCGCTGTCGATCAGCGACATGCGCGACCAGGGCTATGAGCCGATCGCCATCACCAGCCACCTGGGCCGGATCGGCACCTCGGACCCGCTGGAAGTGGCCGAGTCGGTGCAGGCTCTGGGCGCCAGTTTCGCCTTCACCAAGATGGGACGTTCGCCGGCGCGCTACGACACGGCGGACCTGGACCGGCTGAACGCCCAGGCGCTGCACGTCATGGACTACCTCACGGCCCAGCCGCGGCTACAGGCGCTGGACGCCGACCTGGGCGAGGCCTTCTGGTCGGTGGTGCGGGGCAACCTCAGCAGGTTCGCCGATGTGGTTGAAATGGCGAAGATCGTCCGCGGGCCGATCCAGCCGGTGATCGAGGACGCGGCCTTCATCGACGCCGCCGCCGCCCTGCTGCCGGAAGTGATCGACGACACCGCCTGGTCCGCCTGGACCAACGCCGTCAAGACCGAGACCGGCGCCAAGGGCAAGGCCCTGTTCATGCCGTTGCGTCTGGCCCTGACGGGTCAGGCGCATGGGCCGGACATGGCGGCCATGGCGCCGCTGATCGGTCGTGAGACCATTCAGCGGCGGCTGAAAGGCGAGGCGGCCTAAGGCCGCCCCCGCCCGATCAGGCGTTGCAGACCGCCAGTTCTTCAGCGCTCAGCTCGGTTCCCTTGTAGGTGAAGGCGGTCACGGGGCCGAACTTCTGCACCACGCGGCGGCAGGCGCGCGTCGCCGGCTGTTCCGTGCCGCCCGAGGCGGTGCAGGCCGCGCCTTCGCAGGACCAGCGGGCGCCGTCGATGATGGTGGCGCGGGCCGGCGCCTTGGCCGAATCGGCCAGGGTCAGGCGGGTGGCGGCGGGGGCCTGGGCCACGGCCGGGGCGGCCGCGAACAGGGCGGCGGCGATGAGCAGGGCGCGCATGAGCAAGTCTCCGGATTGAAGAACGGCGTCGTGCCGTCGCGCCAATGTCAGTTTTCGATAAAAACTGTCAAGACGCGCCCGCATTATTTGTTAGCGCCGATCACCTATCGGCGATCATATTGCTGCACGGCCGTGTCGGGGGCACCCTGGATCAGCACCATGGCCTCTTCCACCGACTCCGCCACCGTCCAGGCGTCAAGGAAGGAGGCGGGGGTCATGCCTTCGTCCACGCTGTGACGCATCAGGGCGAAGAAGCCTTCCCAGAAGCCGTTCAGGTTCAGGAAGACAACCGGCTTCTGGTGCAGGTCCAGCCGTTTCCACGACAGCAGTTCC
This sequence comes from Brevundimonas sp. EAKA, assembly GCF_000698025.1. Classification (NCBI taxonomy): domain Bacteria; kingdom Pseudomonadati; phylum Pseudomonadota; class Alphaproteobacteria; order Caulobacterales; family Caulobacteraceae; genus Brevundimonas; species Brevundimonas sp. EAKA. The sequence goes on from NZ_JMQR01000043.1 coordinate 19,985, forward strand.
ACGACTTCTTCCAGGGTGCCGATGCCGCCGGGCGCGACGACGAAGGCGTCGGACTGATCGTACATCAGCTGTTTGCGCTCGTGCATCGAGGTGACGACGACGGTCTCGACCTCGTCGAACAGGCGTTCGCGGCTGCGCAGGAAGGCCGGCATGATGCCGACGACACGGCCGCCGGCGTCATGGGCGCCGCGCGCCGAGGCGCCCATCAGGCCCACGCCGCCGCCGCCATAGACCAGACGCCAGCCCGCCTCGGCGGTGGCCCTGCCGAAGGCGCGGGCGGCCTCGGTGTAGGCGGGATCGGCGCGGTCGGAAGAGCCGCAGAACAGGCAGACGGACGGGCCGTCGAAGGGCTGGATCAAAACGGGGGGCAGGGACATGGAGCCTCAACTGAACGAATGCTGGGTCGGCCCATGGCCAAACCGGCGGCGGTCGGGGTAACAGAATCCCCGGGCGCTTGGCCGCCAGCCTTATATCGTCGGGACGCAGGATGAAACGTCGGATCATCGCCATGGCCGCCGTATCCGTGACTATGGTCGCGGCCCTGTCGGCCTGTTCCCGGGACGGCGAGGGCGCGCCGCGCGCGGCGGACGCCGAGGCGACCTCCCCCTGGGTGCAGCCTCCTCATGTTCAGACCGCAAGGCGCGACGGGGCGATGATCCTGGTTCAGGGCCGGGCGGGGCCGGACGCCCGCGTGGTGCTACGCGGGGCCGACGGGGCGGCGGTGGCGGTCGGCGCCGACGCTACGGGACGATTCGAGCTGCGCGTTCCGGCCGCGCCGGGGGACATCCGGCTGACGCCCGAGGTTCAGGTCGGCGAGGACGCCGCGCCGTCTCCCGAGACTCTGGTGCTGATCCGGGGCGGGGCGGGGCCTATCGTGCTGGTCGCGGCCGGCGAGCCGACGGTGCGGCTGGACGGTCAAGGCGCGCTTGACGCGGTCGATTCCGATGGATCGGCGGTCATCGTGTCCGGCCGATCGAACGGCGCGCCCCCGGTCGTTCTGATTGACGGGGAGCGCGCGGAGGTCATGCGCGGACCGGGCGGGCGCTGGCGGGCCAGGGCGCCGGGCGGCGGGGCCGCCACGATCGACGTCGACGGGACGCGGTTCGCCTTTCCCGGATTGGGCGCCCAGTCGGACTTCACCCCGGTGCGGGCAGGCGAAGGCTGGCGACTGACCTGGCCGACGGGACCCAGCGGCCGTCAGACCGTCTGGCTTCCGGATCGCGGCGCCTAGGGCGCCGAACTTAGGAAGTTGTTAACCGAAGCGTCCAATGAAGGACCTGTCCCTTTTTGGGACGCACCATCACCGAACCTTTTTCAACCCGGCGTCCGCGTCGGGTTCTTTTTGTCTTGAGCTCAGACGGCGCGGTTGTCGATCAGCCGGGTCTTGCCCAGCCAGGCGGCGGCCAGGATGCGCGCCGGGGCGTCGACGACGCCGTCGCGGAACGGCGACAGGTCTTCGGCATGGCGAACGGCGACATAGTCGATCCGTTCGAACCCGGCCTTGAGGATGGCGGAATAGGCGTCCCGTTCGACGCCGGGCAGGGGGCGGCCCGCGGCGGCGCCGGCGGCGGCCTCGGCCAGGATCACGTTCAGGCGGCGGGCGACGGCCAGTTCGGCGTCGGACAGATAGTCGTTGCGCGAAGACAGGGCCAGACCGGTCTCATCCCGCTGGGTCGGGGCGCCGATGATCTCGACCGGCAGGTCCAGGTCGCGGACGAAGCGACGGATCACCATCAGCTGCTGATAGTCCTTCTCGCCGAACACGGCGACGTCGGGCTGGACCTGGTTGAACAGCTTGGTCACGATCAGGGCGACCCCGCCGAACATCTGGGGCCGGAAATCGCCTTCCAGCCCAAGCGCAGGCCCGGCCACGGCGACGCTGGTGGCGAAGCCCTGCGGGTACATTTCCTCCGGCGTCGGGGCGAACATCAGATGGCAGCCGGCGCCGGCCAGCAGCCGGGCGTCCTCCTCCTGACGGCGAGGATAGCGACCCAGGTCCTCGTTGGCGGCGAACTGGGTCGGATTGACGAAGTTGGAGGCCACGACGCGGTCGGCGCGGCGGCCGGCCTCGTGCACCAGGGTCAGATGGCCTTCGTGCAGGGCGCCCATGGTCGGAACCATGCCGACGGTCAGGCCTTGTCTTTTCCAGTCACGCACGACGGCGTGCAGTTCCGCCACGGTGCGGACGACGGGGAGGGACGCAGGCTCGGTCATGGTGAAGCGGTTAACCCTTTGGCTTAAGCGTGTTGATGCACCAGACTTCAAACCCTGGCGGCTAGGGTCGTGCTTATGACGCCAGCACGAGCGACCCGTCCAGTTCTGATCGCGCTTACCTTGGCCCTTGCCGGCTGTGGGGCGGTTGAGGGCGACCGCCAGAGTTTCCAGGCGATGGCCGAGCGCGTAGCCGCCATCGACATCCCGCTGGATCCCAAGGCCATCGGTTCCGGCGCGGCGTCGCGTCAGACAGCGCAGGCCCAGGGCTTGCGTCCCGCCAAATTCTCGCCCGTCCATGTGGCGGTGCTCACGCCGCATCAGATGTGGGATGCGCGGGACGTCCTGAGCCGGGGCGGCTCTCTGGCGTTGGCCGAAGACAAGAGCGAAGACGGCCTGCGCGGCGCCGTGACGCGTATGGCGGAGCCGGCGGTCGAGCCGGCCCTGCGCGCCGCTGCGCCGGTCGTGGCCAGGGCCATGGTCGAACAGGCTGTCGCGCGGAGCGAGCCGCCCAAGCTGCGCCCCGCCGTCGTTGGCGCGGGGCCGCGCGCCGAAGGCCGCATGGTCCAGCTGGGCGCCTATTCCAGCCGGGCCGGGGCGCAGGCCGCCTGGACGCAGCTGAAGGCCCGCGCCAGCCTGTCGAACCTGTCGCCGGTGTTCGAGGGCGTCGAGGTCAACGGCCGCAGCCTGACGCGGCTGAAGGTCGGGCCGATTCCGGTCGAGGCCGCGTCCGCCCTGTGCGCCGCCGCCCAGGTGGCGGACCCGTGGTGCCGCCGCGCCGGCTGAACGTGGGGCTGAAGTCCACAGCTACGCGTTAACGCCTCGTTGACGTTTGCGGCCGGTGCGCCGACTCTGCCCCGTCCGAAGGCCGCGCAGTGTTGAGTCGCGTCGGTCGCCACAGAGGGTTTCCTCCATGACGCAGCCTCACGTGATCGTCCTCGGCAACGAGAAGGGCGGGGCGGGCAAGTCCACCCTGGCGATCCATATCGTCACCGGCCTGCTGCATGCGGGGCGCTCTGTCGCGATCATCGATCTGGACCTGCGCCAGCGGTCGATGCAGCGGTTCTTCACCAATCGCCTGGCCTGGCTGGCGGCGAACAGGCAGGAATTGCCCCAGCCCTTCATGCCCGACATGGGCGACGGCAAGGCCCTGGCCAAGGGCGGGGTGGACGAGCAGATCGCCGCCTTCGAACGCGCCTTCGACGAGGCCGTGGCGGCCGGGGTGGACGCCATCCTGATCGACACCCCCGGCGGCGATACCGCCGTGTCCAGCGCGGCCCACGCGCGGGCTGACCAGATCGTGACGCCGATGAACGACAGTTTCGTCGACTTCGACCTGCTGGGCGAGGTGGACCCCGTGTCGCTGGATCTGCTGAAACCCTCGATCTATTCCGAAAGCGTCTGGGAGGCGCGCAAGGTCCGGGCGATCAGCCAGGGCCGGAACGCCACCATCGACTGGCTGGTGGTGACCAATCGCCTGGCCGTGGCCGAGGCGCGCAACCGCAAACGCCTGGAGGAGCGGATGAACAAGCTGGCCAAACGGGTCGGTTTCCGCGTCGGGCCGGGCCTGCGCGACCGGGTCATCTATCGCGAACTGTTCCCGTTCGGCCTGACCGTCGCCGACCTGTCGAACGACATCCGTCCGGTGGCCGTGTCCCTGGCCCATGTCGCGGCGCGCCAAGAACTGCGCAATCTGATGAAGGCCATGGGGCTGGAACAGGCCCTGGCCCCTCTGGACGTGGCCGCCTGAAAGGCGATCTGAGCGTATGGGCCTGATCTGGTTGGCCCTGGCGGCGATCGCCGTCTGGGCCCTGGTGCGGCTGGGCCGCCAGACCGAGCGGCGCGGCCGGGCCCATTGGCGCGTGACGGCGACCCTGCTGGGAGCGGTGCTGCTGGCCGGAGGCGCCTTGTCGGCGTTTCGCGGCGCCTGGCTGTGGGCGGGCGTGCTGGCGACGGCGGGGCTGTATCTGGCCTGGTCGTCGCGCATCCGGCCCGTGGTGCGATCCGAACCGATCAGCGAAGCCGACGCCCGCGCCGTTCTGGGCGTGCGTCCCGGCGCGACCGAGCCCGAGATCCGCACGGCCTGGAAAAAGGCCATGGGCCGCGCCCACCCCGACCAGGGCGGAACCGAGGGCCTGGCGACGCGGGTCAATGCGGCGCGGGACAGGCTGTTGAGAAAGACCGGACGCGACTGATCGTCCCCGCGCTTTCGCTGCGAAGTTATGGAGGGCTGGGCGGGGCGCCGGGCCTTCGCCCGGAGTTTAGTGTTTTGGTTACCGTTTCGACGAAGGTTTGACGCCCCGCACGGGTGGTTGGCCTGCAAGCTCGGGGCGCCGAGCGGTGGCGGTCTTATCGCCTAACCCCATAAGCCTGCGACGGGTCGGCGGTCCCTGCGAAGAACCGTCCCG